>JBOGJW010000386.1:0-6023 GCA_050745245.1 Terriglobia bacterium
ACAGTCAACCGCGATTTTTTCACACCTTCTTCCGCCCTGGGCTAAGTTATAACGCCCGCTTCGCGGGCTGGGACTAGGTTGGGAGGTATTTTCATGGACCTTGGCGGACCGAAGGCCCAACTTGGCAGACCCTCAGCTCTGCGCCGCGATCCGCGCCCTTGCTAGAAAATCCAGAAAGCTGTCATTCTGAGCATGACGGATTAAACAGGAGAGTATCGGAATGAATTGCGCTCACGTTGCTAAACTCTTGTCCGAGAAGCTACGCCTTAAGCGAACTCCAATCGGCCTGACGTTTTTAAGCGAGCCGCCCGCCGGCGTGGTGAGGTATCCGGCGACCGTGCCCACCGCCTGCGCCTTCTGGAAAGCGGCCGAGACTTCTCTCTTCTATGCCACCGCGGAGGATCATTACAATTGCCCGATCGGCGCCATCACGCAAGGCTTCGATCCGCCCTCGCGGGTGATGCAGCAAGGCATGGCGCTGATCGAGCAGATGGGCAAGATCCGCTATTTTGACCCGGCGGAAGTGCAGCATGTCCCCACGGTAAAGAAACCGCACCGGGTGATTGTCTACGGACCGCTCAAAGACTTCCAAAGTATCACTCCCGATCTCGCGCTGATCGTCTGCTCGCCATTTCAGGCGATGTTGATTTCGGAGGCGGTGGGGACGGTGGAGTGGCGCGGCGCCGGCAAAGAAGCTCACCTCTTCGGCCGGCCTGCCTGCGCGGTGATCCCAAGCGCGCTCCAGGAGGAGGCCGCCTCGGCCAGCGTCGGCTGCATGGGCGCGCGAACGTTCGCCGGGATCGAGGAAGACGAATTGCTGATTGCCGTGCCGCTTAGCCGCCTGGCGGACGCGGAACAGCGGCTCGCCGCGATTCTGAGTGCAAACGCTGAAATGCGGGATTTCTACGCGGGCCATAAAGCCCGGTTCACCGCGGTGTGACGAAACTATAGCGGCGGTCTGTGACCGCCGGTCCTTAAAGATTCAGCGCTCATAGAGCGCCGCTACAGCGGGCGTAGCGCGGACCTGCGCTTTTCAGGTCGGTAGCCACGGTCAGCACCTTCACTGACCGTGGGCTTTTGCTCTGGTTTTACAAACCCACGGTCAACCGAGAAACGGATTGACCGTGGCTACCATCCTACCCCGTCTTGGCCGCTGCGTCCCTTACTTCGACGCCGGCGATCTCTTCGAGAACGGTAATAACGGCGGCGTAGTCGAGCTCGCCCTTTCCTTTCGCTTTCGCAGCGCCGTATACTTCTTTAACTGAGGCCGCCGCCGGCATGGTCACGTTCTGGGCGTAGGCGGCTTCCATCGCCAGTTGAAGGTCCTTGTGCATCAGCTTCAGGGGGAAATAGGGAGTGAAGTCACGCTTGAAGATGAACGGCGCCTTGAAGTCGGTGAGCGCGGCTCGCGCCATGCTGGATTGGATGATCTCAAACATCACCTGCGGCTTGACACCCGATTTCACCGCCAGGACAAAACCCTCGCAAAATACCTCCACCATCGTTGCCTGAATCGCGTTCTGCGCCAGCTTGGCGGAGAGGCCGGTCCCATTCGGCCCGCAGTAGATGTGCTTTTTCCCAAGAAGCTGAAGCACCGGCAGCACGCGGTCGAGCGCCGCCCGCTCGCCCCCAATCATAAAAGTGAGCTCGCCCTTCTCCGCGCCGTGCTTGCTGCCCGTCATCGGCGCATCGAGCATCTGCGCCTTTTTGCCTGCCACATGGCACGCCAGCTTCCGGCTCACCACGGGACTGATGGTGCTCGAATCAATGAGTGTTGCACCCGGACGGATCGTTTCCAGCACCCCGCCTTTCCCAAGCACCACCTCTTCCATAGCCGCAGAATCGCTCACCACCGTCATCACGATGTCTGCTTCGCGCGCCGCATCCGCCGGACCGCTTGCCACGCGCGCGCCCGCGCGCTCGAGCGCTTGCGCCTTGCTCCCGGTGCGATTAAAGACGGCCAGCTTGTGCCCGGCCTTGAGAAGATTGTGCGCCATCGGCTGGCCCATAATCCCCAACCCGATGAATCCGATCGATTGCGGCATGTAAGTTCCTCCTTGGAGAAGGTCAGAAAGAAATTGAGAATCTTGCAGTGAGCAGCGGCTTAAATGCTAAATAGTGAATAGTAAATGGCCAGTGGATGGAGATTTGAGCGGCGGCCGAATGCTGCGAGCGGCGCAGTTTAGAATTTGAATTCACCATTCACTATTCGCCATTCCTATTTTCTTGCTACTCGTCACTCGTCAATGCCTTTGCCTTTATTCAAAACTCATCAGCAGGCGCAGGTCGCGGACGTTGTTGTCTGTGAATCCTGTCTCAATCGTGTCGCCGAGCGTGCGGAAAAAGTGGTAGGCGTCGCTTTCCGCGAGATATGCTTGCGGGTCCAACCCAAGGGCGCAAGCGCGGGATATCGTGTGGCCGTCGGCTACCGCGCCACTCGATGGGCTGTTACCGTCGCGGCCGTCAGTGGCGCCGCTCAGCACCACGCAAGCCCTCCCCTCGATCTTCTGCGCCGCGTAAAGCGCAAAATTGAGGTTGCGTCCTCCCACGCCGTGGCCCGTCACTTTGCAAACCACCTCGCCGCCGGTCACCAGGCACACCGGCATGCCCGCATGTTGCTGCGTGCATGTTTCGAGCGCCGCAAGCGACTCCTCGACTCCCCGCATGTAGTCAACGTCCCACATTCCGCCGGCAATTTCGGCGTGAAAGCCCGCGTCGGCAGCCACCGACCTTGCGGCCTCGGTCGCGTCGCGGTTTGAGAGCAGGCAAAAGTAGCTTGAGCGCGAGAAGCGCTCGTCGGAAGGTTTTGGCGTCTCTTCCAGCGCACGCTGCTCGAAAAGAGCCCGGATGCGCTTCGGAAACTTTTCGGCGATGTGATAGCGCGCCGCGAGCTCGTAGCACTCGCCGGTCGCCGACTCGTCGGGCATGGTAGGCCCCGAAGCCACCATCGAAGGACAGCTCTCCGGGACGTCGGAGATGTAAATCGTAAGCTGGCTGGCTGGCCACGCCGCCAGCGCCAGCCTTCCCCCCTTGACGGCAGAGATGTGCTTTCGGAGCACGTTCATCGCTTCGATAGGAACCCCTCCCGTAACCAGCACGCGATTGAATTCGATCAGTTCCGTGATCGGGATGCCGGCATTTAGCGGCCTCTCAAAAAGCGCCGAGCCCCCGCCCGAGACCAGAAAAATCACCTG
The DNA here is from genome assembly GCA_050745245.1 of Terriglobia bacterium. Classification (GTDB taxonomy): domain Bacteria; phylum Acidobacteriota; class Terriglobia; order UBA7540; family UBA7540; genus RH2-MAG17b. The sequence goes on from JBOGJW010000386.1 coordinate 3,195, forward strand.
ATCTTCGGGTGTAAGGCCGGAGAGCAATTCCAGCGCGGCGCTCGCGCCCTCCAGGCTTCCCGGCGCTGGGTAAGGATGCCCGCCGGCAAAGTACCGGAAACGCTCCAGCTTCGCGGCAGGCTCAGAGGGGCTGATCACCACGCCCTTCTCGATTTTTCCGCCCAGGATTTCGAACAGCGTTGCCGCCATCCGCGTCGCGGCTTTTCCAAAAGCCACGACCCGCGGCGGCCTGCTGAGGGAGATAGACGCTTCGCCCGCTCTCAGCACTCCGTCGGCGTATTGGAGCTTGCGGAGCATCGCGCGGCGCACGTCCAGCAGCGCCAGCGTCGCCATAAAGATGTGCTGCGCGATCTGCCGGCCGCGCAGGTATGAGGTCCTGCTGTCCGATAGTGACTGGCGGAGTGTCGCCATAGCATTCCCGATTTCATTATGGAACGCGCTCGTGAAAACGCAAGGGCATGGGTTAAGTGGCGGCTCATTGCAGAGTTCGTTTCGAATCCGCCTGGAGGTGAGCGCGTGATCAGCTTAGTCCGATAACGGCTGATCACCTTTCTGAAGAAGCAAGTATGCACCTTTAAAGCTGTATTCCTGGACCACGCAGCCGATAGACCCAGTTGCCCCGCAATTTGGCAATCCCGTGCCGGTCTAGTGTGGCAGTCCGGGTCCCCAGCTCCCCGCGAGGATTCCTGCGAAAATCCTCAACAGTAACTTGGCCGAGGTAAATCTCCGTGAAGGTCATCGGCCGGCGCCTCACAGCGGGCTCTGTGGTGTTGTCCGTCTCGTAACCGAAGACGCACATCCACTGGTTCCTCGCACCGTGAGTATCAACAGCTCCGCCGGCCTTGCGAGTTCTTTTTATCTCAACTCCATCTGACCCTGCCTGTACGCTGTCGTTGGAATACCGGCCTTGAACGATAAGATCGGGATGACCATTGAAGTATCTGTTCTGAACGAGGGTTCGCGAATGCTTTGCAAGGCTGGCGGTGAGCATGTCCGACAGAAGGCCAGACATTATGGCAGGACGCAGCATGTCATCTAAGCGCTGCAGCCCTCTGCTTGCGAGCAAGACGTTCACGTCGTAGAAGAAGTCATATACGTCCTGCAGCGACAGTTCGAAATCTTTAAGCCTCAGTTGGAATGGCAGGACTGCATCGCGATTGAACCGTGCTGGGTCAGGTTGATTGTGCGCGATCCCTATTCGGTTGGGCATTCGGCTCCGTCACCTGCAGTGCCGCTAAGGCAGGGAATGCGCGTTTTGCCATAGCGAAATATTCTGGGTCTGAATCAGTTCCGAGCGACCGGTACCCGATGGCCTCGCTCGCCGCCAAAGTCGCACCCGATCCTGCAAAGGGATCATAAATAATTCCGATGCCGAGAGGCAATGCAGCACGCGCGAGCTTCCGCATGAAGCGCTGAGGCTTCAGGGAAGGGTGCGGCGCAATGCCCTTCTCCTCTCCACGAGTTGGAGGGCAGTGCACCACGTCCCTAAACGGTTCATCATCGGACAGGCGCCTGAGCCCTCCCGTTCCCCATCTGCGCAGATTGTTCGCTACCGTTCCCTCAAACGGTTTCCGGAAGATGCCCCACGGCTCCCAACATGATCTTGCCATCACCGTGACACCGGCGAATTCATTTTCCGCGCCCTTTGGCCTATCCCCGCCCCGGAGCGTCTGTACCAGACGAATTACTTCTCCCCGTTTTTCGAAACCTGACTGCATAAATGCGTGAAACGTCACTGTCGAGAGCAGGGGATTGGAAGCTAGGAAAACGTGGCCGCCTGGCACAAGCGCGCGCAGCAAGCCGTACGCAACGGAGCTGAAAAAGCCGTGCAGATTGAGGATTTCCTCTTTCGAAAGAACAGTGAATCTCGGAACCGGCTTCCTGTTCGCCCCATCGAAGCTGGGCGGAATCCGCCACACGCCGCCCCGTCCTTCGCGCAGTTTAGTGTGATTCTTCTTATCATACTCGACCATCCCGTAAGGAGGGTCTGTCACGACGGCATGAATGCAATTTGCTGGAAGCTCAGCGATCCACTGTAGGACATCGCTCAATAAGTAGGTTGCACGCTCAGAGAGGTGGTGTCGAGGGTGCATTCCAAGGCTTCGCAGTCGAGCAAAGGAATTCCCTTCTCGATCCTTCAATTCATTAAAAAAAGCGGCAACACCAGCCGGCGCCCGATCAAAGCCGAGGTCCCCCAGCCATTCGGACTGAGTGGACACCCACGACCGGCTCAGGGAAAGCGGTTTACGCAATGGGTTATTCATGCGCACAACTTACAGCAACGCCTGTTAAATGTCAAAAAGTCCATAAATCTGCTTGTTCCGCCCGATTGCAAAAACCCGTCTCATGGGTCTCACTCGTCTCCATATTCTCACGCTCTCCTGCTAAGCTCGCAAGCTGGACCGCCTCGCCGACGGGCTTTGCCTGCCCGCTGCAGCGGTCCGCCGGGAGGGCGAGGCTGCGCAAAAAAGCAAATTTGTCGGAACGAAGCCTAGCAAGCCTTTAGAATCAACAAATGAGTTTTTGAGGTGCGGGCATCCCCGGTTGACCGAGGCTCTGCGGCGCTGGATTAAAAGGCTCTAATTCCTTGTTTTTTGGCAAACTTTTTGGATGCCGGCGGCCACCGCCATCGGTGTCACCCCCGCGAAACTTGTCCTCCCCGCAGGCGGGGGAGCGGGGGTCCACTAATTAAGTGGATTCCCGCTTCCGCGGGAATGACGAAGAATGGCACTGCCGCTCGCGCCGCGGCGGCGCGCTGCGCTGCAAGGCCGTAAATTCTTGTTTTTTTAGCAAACATTTTGAAGCCTGTCATTCTGAGCGCAGCGAAGA
>JBOGJW010000387.1:0-4873 GCA_050745245.1 Terriglobia bacterium
CGGCGCAGCAGAGCCGCAATCTGTCATCCTGAGCGGAGCGAAGGACCTGCTTCTGTAAACAGGTCTTCACAGGAAAAGCAGGTTCTTCGCTCCGCTCAGAATGACACGCTCCAAAGTGTTTGCCAGATTGGGCTCTTGCGCGCCGCCGCCAGCATATCACAGGTGCGGAACGGGAGGCTGCAAAACGCTCCCGGGCGGCACGCCTTTTCTGCGGAGGCGCCGCCGGAAGAGTTGGTCGCCGGCGGTGACGTAGAGGTCCTGGAAATCGGGCCCGCCGAACGTAATATCTCTCAGCGGTCCTGGGGCGGGCTTGTTGAGGATCGCCACCACGCGGCCCGGCTGGTCGCAAATCTGAACACCGAGCCCCGTATCCACATAGAGAAAGCCATCACTATCAACCGCCATTCCCGCGGCGCTGGCATGATCGTCTTCACCCGCCGTTTCAAGTCCGTAGAACGGCTCGCCATTGGCGAGCGAGCCGCCGCGCTGAATCTGGAATGACCATATCCGGCTGCCGTCCGCCTGATCCACAAACAAGAGCGACTGGCCGGGCGAAAGCTGCACGCCGGCGGGCGCGTCGATGCCCTGCCAGGCCACGCGCTTCGCACCGCGCGGACCGATATACCACACTCGCCCGCCTGCCGGATCGGTGAAATAGATCGCGCCGCTTTGCGCGGGGGCGAGGTCGCTGCACGGAACATTGCTTGCGACCGCGCGCTCCTTGCCGTCTGGGGTGTAGGCCACGATGCGCTTGCGGGCGCGCTCGCAGGCGTATAGGCGGCCGTCGGCGCCCACGGCCAGCCCGCTGACGCCGCCGGCGTTTTGCGCGAACACGCTGACCGGCCCGTCCGGCTGCAGCTTGAAGATGCGCCCGCCTCGCTCGTCGCTGAAATAGACGTCGCCGCGGGCGCTCGCGGCGAGCCCCGCGGCCACCTTGTAGCCTTCGCTCACCAGCTCCCAGCCGTGATCCGCATCCGAAATCCGCGTGGAGAATTGACGGTCGCCGCTGGCGTGAGGCTGCTCGACGGGCTTCGGATAATCGCGCCACAGCCAGCGAAGGGCGTCCGGCAGAATCGCGCCGCCCTGCTTCATGTTGTGGTCTTCGCTTCCGATTACCAGCTTCACGTCGTAGCCGGCGTATTCGAGCGCGGAAGCCATCGACTGCGCGCCGAGCAGCCAGTCGCCCGCATAGATGTTCAGGTCCTTTGTGCCATCCTGGAGGAAAACGCGCAGCGGCTTCGGCTCCGTCTTGCGAATGAGCGCGGGGTAAACGCCGCCGCCGCGAAGATCGGTGAAGCTGCCGACAAAGCTGAGGACGCGCCGGAAAGCCTCCGGATGCGTCCAGGCCACGGTGAACGCGCAAATCCCCCCGGAGCTCGATCCGGCGATCGCGTGAGCGTTGGGGTTGGTGGACAAGTTGTAGCGCTTGCTCACTTGGGGAAGAATTTCATCGAGAAGAAAACGCGCATAGCGGTCGCCGAGGCTGTCGTATTCGAAGCTGCGGTTGTAGCGGGCGCGCTGCCTGGCGGAAGGCGCGGGCAGTACGCCCGGATTGATAAAGATTCCGATCGTCACCGGCATTTCGTGCGCGTGAATAAGATTGTCAAAGACGATGGGCACGCGAGCAGCGCCGTTTTCCCGGACGAAGCCGCCGCCGTCCTGAAACACCATTACGCAGGCTGGGTTCTTCGAGTCGTACTCGGCCGGAACGTAAACCCAATAGTCGCGCACCGTGCCCGGAAAAATTGTGCTGGTGTTCCAGGTGTAATGCGTCACCGTGCCGCGGGGCACGCCCGGCTGCCGCTGGGAATCGCGCCCGAGCTTATACTGCGCGGGAGCGGACTGGCGCTGGTGCGCGCAGGAAACCGTGGTGATGACACAGAGAACAATCAGGAGTTTTTTCATGACGCCACCAGGCGGGCATAAAGTGAATCACAAAGTATACCGCCGGCGTAAAGTTTGGTGGCAGAATACTCTGGGAGCGCGGGTTCCCAGCCCGCGTTGCGGCCAGGATGGGCACGCTCCCACGTTAGGGCCGACTCTACAGCATTCAGGAGATCAAGATGGACTACGGGCTGAACATCCGCAAAGAAGGCGCGCTGGACTTCGTGGGGCTGGGCGGGCTTGTTCATCGCCTGGACCCGGGAGTCATCCCGTTTCGCAAAGCCACCCAGTGCCTGATTCACGTGAGCGGCGGCGAGTTCAACGTGGCCGCAAACCTCGCCAACTGCTTCCGCATGAGGACCGGCATCGCAACGGCGATGGTTGATTACCCGATCGGCGACCTGGTTGGTGAGCGCGTGCGGGCGATGGGTGTCACGCCGTTTTACAAGCATTTCGAGCACAACGGCGTCACGGGCCCGAATATCCCCATCGTTTACAGCGACCGCGGCCAGGGCGTGCGCCCGCCTGTGGTGTTTTATAATCGTGCTAACGAGGCGGCGGCGCAATTAAAGCCCGGCGATTTCGACTGGAAGGCGATCTTCTCCGGCGGCGTGCGCTGGTTCCACAGCGGCGGCATCTTCGCGGCGCTTTCGAAAACGGCGCCGGAGGCGATCATCGAAGGCATGAAAGCCGCCAAAGCCGCGGGCGCGGTGATTTCATTCGACCTCAACTATCGCGAAAAGCTTTGGAGCGTATCGGGCGGCAGCGCCCGCGCGCCGGACGTGATCCGGAGGATTGTGGAGAACGTCGATGTGCTGGTTGGAAACGAAGAGGATCTGCAGAAGGGGCTCGGCGTCAAGGGGCCGGAGGTGAGCGCGAAATCGAAGCTCGACCCGAGCGCGTTTTTAGAGATGATCCGCCAGGTGACCGAGCGCCATCCGCAGATCAAGGTGGTGGCCACCACGCTCCGCGAGGTGCATTCGACGAACCGCCATAGCTGGAGCGCCGTAGCGTGGATCAACGGCCAGTCTTACGTCGCCCCAACCTGTGAGCTCGATGTTCTTGACCGCGTCGGCGGCGGAGACGGATTTGCCGCCGGGCTCTTTTTCGGTCTGCTGACCGGAGAGCCGCCGGAAGAAGCCGTGAAGCTCGGCTGGGCGCATGGCGCGCTCATCACCACGTTTCCCGGCGATACCACGATGGCGACGCTCGAGCAGGTGCGCGCCCTCGCGAAGGGCGGCTCGGCGCGAATTCAGCGGTGAACGCGGCGATTTGTAGCGGCGACTTTATGTCGCCAGCGGGAAATCTCAAATCGGCGCCCGGATTGGCGGCGTGAAGCCGCCGCTACGCCGTCATCGCCTGCTTCGCATTTTCGTGGTGATGCGCCCAGCGAACCAGCGCCTCCAGTTGCCGCCGCATTATCTGCTTCGTTTTCTCATCCGTCAGATTGCCCTGCGCGTCAAATTTTTCCGCGGCGTTCCCGATCATCACTTCCGGCTGGTTGAGCGGATACATGTTGAGAAACACAAATGACTGCCGCAGGTGATACTGCGCGCGGGCGGTGCCGGTGCTGCCGACCGAGGCGCCCATCACCGCGACCGGTTTCCCGTCCCATGCGTTATCGCCGTAGGGCCGCGACGCCCAGTCGATCGCGTTCTTCAGCACGCCAGGAACCGAGTAGTTGTATTCGGGCGTGACGAAAAGAATCGCGTCCGCAGCGCGAATGCGCGATTTCAGCTCGGCAACCTTCGCCGGCGGACGACCTTCCTCGTCCTGATTGAAGCCCGGGATGCCATCCAGGTCGAAGATCTCAATACGCGCGTCTTCCGGCGCGAGTTGCTGCGCGGAGCGCAACGCGGCGCGGTTGTACGAGCCTTTGCGGAGACTGCCCGCAATTCCAAGAATCGTCAGCGGCTTGTTCATGATGTCAGCACCTCCCTTTTTTTGATGAGCCGGCGATGCGGAGGATACGTGGATTGTAGCGCGGAGTTATTCTTTAACTCCGCGGTCTGTTTTCGTGCGGGAGCGGAAGAGCCGCCGGGTCGAAAATGCTTCGTCAGCGCCAGCGAGTCGAGGCCCGGAGTGGGGTAGCGCGGACCTGCGTTTTTCAGGTCCGCGGTTTTTACGTTGGGCCTTGAACAAAGGCCGCAGACCTCAAAGGCGGAGGTCTGCGCTACCCGGCTCTGCGCTACTCGGCCTGCGCGCGGGCGAATAATTCCGGAAAATATCTATGGTAAATCTCCACGCCCAGGGCGGCGTGCATGCCCATCGACTCGAGCTCGCGGATTTCTTCATCCGTGGTAATGCCGCCGGCCGCCGTGATCGGCAGCGCAGTGGCCTGGCGCAGCCTGCGGAACCAATCCAGCCGCGTGCCTTGATGTTTTCCTTCCACGTCAATGCACGTGCACAAGAACTCCGAGCAGTAACGCTCAAGCTGGGGCAGGGCCTCGCCGGAAGTCAGCGGCAGCACTTCTTTCCATCCGTGAATTGCTACGTGATCGCCGAGACAATCGACCGCGATGATCAGTTTGTCCCATGGAATAGTGGAGGTGAGTTCTTCTAGGAATGCATGATTGATTCCGCCGGTGGTGAACGCCGCGCTGCCAGCGATCACTTTCACCGCTCCTTGTCGCAGTACCTCCTGGGCGCGGGCAATGCTGCGAATGCCGCCTCCCACGCGGCACGGCTTGCGCGCGCAAAGCTGTTCGATGATCTCGGACTGCGCGGCCCGGCCCATCGCGGCGTCGAGATCGATAACCTGTATCTGGGGAAAATCCGAGAACCGCGCGAGCGCCTCCAGCGCGTCCGGAAGTTCCAGCACCCTCGTGTCCTCGCGGCCCTGGACAAGCTGCACCACTTTGTTCCCCATCAGGTCAATGCACGGGATCACCATCGGACTACCCGTCCACCGCCGGGACCATGCCGAAGACCACGTTCATGCCGCAGGGCTCGACATTAATCTCGTTGAGTTTTCTTTTCGCCCTGAGGT
>JBOGJW010000388.1:0-2411 GCA_050745245.1 Terriglobia bacterium
TTCAATGACAGTTCCTAGCACTTAACCCAGTATTACTACGTCTTTCCAGTGAGCGCTTCGACGCCCGGCAGCTTCATGCCCGAGAGGAACTCGAGCGAGGCGCCGCCGCCGGTAGAGATGTGCGACACCTCGCCGGCGACTCCCGCCTTTTGCACTGCGGCCACGGAATCCCCGCCGCCGACAATGGAAACAGCGGAAGACTCGGCGACGGCATTGGCGATCGCCAGCGTTCCTTCAGCAAACTTGGGAATCTCGAAAACGCCCATGGGACCGTTCCACACAATTGTTTTAGCCTCCAGGATCGCGGCGGCGTACTCGATGCGCGTCTCGGGGCCGATATCAACGCCCAGCTTGCCGGCGGGAATTGCGGTCGCGAGCTCAGGCTTCGCGGCGGCATCAATCGCGCTGGTGACTATATGGTCTTTGGGTAATCTCAGTGTAACTTTACGCTGGGTTGCTTCCTGCAGGAGGTCCCTGGCAAGGTCAAGCTTATCGTCCTCGACCCTTGATCTGCCCACCTCCCGGCCCTGCGCTTTAAAGAACGTATAGGCCATCGCGCCGCCCACCAGGATCGTGTCCGCGCGCCTGATAAAATTCTTCAGCAGGTCGATTTTGTCCGAAACCTTTGCGCCGCCGACGATGGCAACGTAAGGCCGCGCCGGACTTTCGATGGCCTTGCTGAGGTATTCGAGCTCCTTCTCCATCAGAAAGCCGGCGACTGCCGGATGGAGAAAATGGGTGATCGCCTCGGTCGAGGCGTGGGCGCGATGCGCCGCGCCGAAGGCGTCGTTCACATACATATCAGCGAGGGATGCCAGCTTTTCGGCGAATGGCCAATCGTTCTTCTCCTCCTCGGGGTGGAAGCGGAGATTTTCGAGCAGCAGCACCCCGCCGTCCTTGAGCGCCTTCGCTTGGGCTTCCGCTTCGGACCCGGTCGAGTCCGCGGCAAATTCAACGGGACGCCCGAGAAGCTCAGCGAGTCTTACCGCGGCGGGGCGCAGGCTCATCTTCGGATTGGGAGCGCCCTTGGGCCTTCCCAGATGCGAAGCAACGATCAGCCTCCCACCCTGCTCGACGGCGTACTGAATGGTGGGCAGCGAGGCGCGGATGCGCGTGTCATCGCTGATCGCGCCCTGCCCGTCCAGGGGCACGTTGAAATCCACGCGGAGGAAGATCCGCTTCCCCCGAACATCAATATCACGGATAGAGAGTTTGTTCATTATGAGCTGGCCGCCGCCAGAATCATCGGCAAATGTTTTAGCTCGCGTTTCAGCAGGCTTCGCCCATGACATCAACGCTCTTGAATGGTATGAAGGTGTAATTCCGTAAAGCTTCCGATCCGGCTGAAATCCCGGTCCAGCGTGAAGAGGGTCGCCGTATGCTCGATAGCAACCGTTGCGATGAGAGCGTCAATCGTCGTCAGCGCCACACCCCGGGAGCGCGCCAGCCGCAGGAGCGCAGCGGCATTGCTGTAAGTTCCGAAGCCCTGCGGCTCAAGCAAATCCCACTTGCCAAGCTGCAGTTCGATCTGCCGGGCGTCACGGCCAACTCCCTGCAGCACCTCGGTGACGACGGCGCCGCTCAAGGCAAGGGGCTCCCCTTCGGTGATCAGCCGCTGCAGCTCCCGGCCGCCCGCGGCGGGAGATTTGCTGAGAAAGTCAATCCAGACTGAGCTATCGACAAGGATCAGATGCGGTTCCTCCGCAGCGCCTTGAGATCCCCCTTCCAGAGGCCGCTGCCGAAGTAGCGCAGGATCGCTTTCCGCTCTTCCGATTTAACTAAAGAATCGAGCGCGCGGTGGACGATTTGTCGTTTGGTTTTCAGACGGGTGAGCTTGGCAGCCTTGCGGATCAAGCCGTCGTCGATTTCTATGTTTGTCCGGCTCATGAACTTAGCATACACCATTTTCACGCCAGGTTGGTGTATGCAGTCTTGCTGCGGCTTACTACGCGCTGCCGCTTTCCGCCCTCTGCCCTCCGCCTACTGCCTGCTGGCCACAAATTCAACCAAGTCGCGCACCCGGCAGGAGTAGCCCCACTCGTTGTCATACCACGAGGTCACCTTGACGCAATTGCCGTCGATCACCTTGGTGAAGCCGGCATCCACAATGGAAGAGCGAGGATCACCGCGGAAGTCGGTCGAGACCAGCTCCTCTTCGGTGTAGCCCAGGATTCCCTTCAGCGGGCCTTCGGCAGCGCTCTTGAGCGACGCCTGCACCTCTTCGGTCGTGGTCTGTTTTTCAACGAAGACGACCAAGTCCACCAGCGAGACGTTCGGCGTGGGCACGCGCATGGCATAGCCGTCGAGCTTGCCTTTCAGCTCCGGCAGCACCAGGCCCACGGCTTTTGCGGCGCCGGTCGTAGTGGGAATAATCGAAAGACCCGCGGCGCGCGCGCGGCGCAGGTCCTTGT
>JBOGJW010000389.1:0-8765 GCA_050745245.1 Terriglobia bacterium
TCCAGACATCCGATCAAGGGCTGTACGTCCAGGTGAGCGATCACCGGGCGCGCAACCTCGTGCAATACACGTTCGAGCAGGATCCGGGCGATCTCGAGTCGATCACGAGCCGCGTACCTAAGCACGACCAGATTTCTGGCCTCCCGGTGCGCCTGAAGTTCTGCACCACGCATTTCCTCTTCGCGGCGCCGAAGTCGGAAATAAAGCTCACGCCGGTCGTTCTGCGCGGCTACCGCGGCAGGTGGCAGTCGGGCGTGGATGTTTATAAGGAATGGCGCAAGACGTGGTTCACGCAGCGCCCGATTCCCGGCTGGGTGAAAGACGTGCATTCATGGCAACAGCTCCAGATCAACTCGCCCGAGGATTCGCTTCGATACCGCTACAGCGAGCTGCCGGCGATTGGCGAGGAGTGCGCGCGCAACGGAGTCACAGCCATTCAGCTTGTGGGCTGGAACCGCGGCGGGCAGGATCGCGGCAATCCGTCGCAGGCCATCGATCCGCGGCTCGGCACCTGGCAGGACCTGCACAGTGCCATCGAGCAGATCCAGGCCAAAGGAGTGAAGATCGTCCTGTTTGGGAAGTTCAACTGGGCGGACATGACCACGAGCTGGTACAAGCGCCAGCTCTATAAGTACGAAGCCAAAGATCCCTATGGCATACGCTACGAGCACGACGGCTACAGCTATGACACGCCGGAGCAACTCGCGCAGATCAATAACCGCCGCTTCGCCGTGATGTGTTTTCCCGACGCGACATACCGCGAGGTTGCTGCCACTGCATTCAAGAAGGATGTCGCGCTGGGCGCGGCGGGCTTTCTTTATGACGAAGTCTGCCATCACGGTCCGGTTCGATACTGCTTTGCGACGGACCATGGTCATCCGGTTCCGGTCTTCATCTACTCTGGCGATATTGCGATGGCGGAAGGCCTGGACGCGGATACGGGTAATAATCCGGATTTTCTGTTCGCCGGCGAAGGTCCCGAAGATATATTGCTGCAGCACTACCCCCTCTCCTACTTCCGCATCGGCGACCAGCACGTGCCGGTCTGCCGCTATATCGATTCGCAGGCGCCGCTGATGGTGGCCGTCACCGGCTTCGATGACCGCGAAATGCTCAATCGCATTCTCATGTACCGCTACATCATCAGCTACGAGCCGTACAACTTCAAAGGCAGGCTCAGCGCATTCCCGCGGACACTCGAATACGGCAAGAAGATTGACGCCCTGCGCCGGCGCTATCGGCGCTGGCTCTGGGACGCGGAGTATCGCGATATGCTCGGCGCGACGGTCACCACCGGCGGCGCTCCGCACAGCTTGTATTCCGTGTTTCGTACCTCGACCGGCGAGCGCGCAGTAGTGGTGGTTAATCAGAACCCCTCGAAGGCATTCACCTTCAAAGTGGAGCTGCCGAACCCGCGCCGGCTTGCCGTCGTCGCGCCCGAAGAGCCGGATGAAAAGCCGGCGTCCGGCATTCTGAAAATCCCGCCCCGCTCCGCCGCGGTCGTACTGGAGCCGTGAAACATCGGCGGCACGGGCGTTCCGCCCGTGGGCTCGCAGCCGGCATAGCGCAGACCTCCGATTGGCCTGTATTCAGTGCCCAGCGAAAAGTGGCGGACCTGAACGAGGCAGGTCTGCAGTGCAAGGGTGTAATTTCTTACTTTTTTAGCAAACATTTTGGGTACTCGCGGCCCTCCGTCACCCCCGCGAAAGCGGGGGTCCATTAATGAAATGGCTTCCCGCTTTCGCGGGGATGACTGTAAATGGCGTTTGGTTGCGGTCGCAAGGCCGCGCTGCGCTACGCGCTCAGCACACAGCGTTCAGCCGTCAGCACTCAGAACCCAGAACTCGTAACTGAGCATTCAGCATTCATAATTCACTATTTACCATTGCCTCGCGCCACTCCGCAAAACGCTACAAAAAAATTGTCTCGCCTGTCCCATCCGTCTCCATCGCCTCCTTCGTTCCTGCTAGGCTGGGCGGCATGGACACCACGCCGATCTTGCGCAAATCCTATAAGCTCACGCCGGCGCGGCTCGCCGCCTGCCGCGCCAACGCCAAGAAATCCACCGGGCCGCGCACCGTGCACGGCAAGGTGCGCTCCTCTTTGAATGCGCTCAAGCACCGTGGTAGCCACGGCACGATTTATGTGCCGTGGGTTCTTCCGGCAACACAAAAGTCCACGGCACGAAAGCCGTGCCGTGGCTACCCCGGCTCGTCACAAAGACGAATTACCGGAACGAAGCCTAATAAGCCTTTAGAATCAACGAGCGAGTTTCCCGGGGGGGGCGCGCGGTGCTTCTGGTGGCGGGCGCTGAACGCGGCCAAGCGCGAAGCGAACCCAGGAAGTGAGGCGAAATCAATGACTCCTGGAATTACGCACCGATTCCGGATTCGGATTGGGGAGAAGACGGAGGCGCGGCTGATTTCCGCATGTCTGCGTTGTCCTGGCGGCCCAGCCGGCAGAAAATTCCCCGCCGCATCCGGTGAGGTTGTTATAAAATGAGGGAACGCGGGTGCGCCAGCATTCTTTGCCGCGAATACGAGCGGGCTTGTCCTCACGCCGGAGCGCGAAGGCGACGAAGTAGGTTTCATGAGGGGCACCACATGAATGACTGGCGCGTTCCAATCAGGTTCATCTTTGTTTGCGCTTCAGTCGCCCTTTTCTCCGTGAGTGCGCCGGCTGAACACGCCGAGCGGATTGTCCGGATCGCGAACGATCAGGGCAGCCAGATCTATATCAACATCGCTGGACCGGCCGCGCCGGAGTCCTCCCCCGCGCCCGATCTCTCTTCTTCCGCGCCGGAGGGTATCGCGCAGATGGTGAAGCGCGAAGCGCGCGAGATGCGAGTGGACCCGCAACTCGTCGACGCCGTAATCCGCGTCGAATCCGGGTACAACCCGCGCGCCGTTTCGTCCAAGGGCGCCATGGGGCTGATGCAGCTTATTCCCGCCACTGCGGACCGCTTTGGGGTGCGGAACCCATTCGATCCGGCTCAGAACGTCGCCGGCGGCGTCAGCTATTTGCGCTATCTGCTCAACCTGTTCCACGGAAACGTTCCGCTCTCGGTCGCGGCTTATAATGCAGGCGAGCATTTGGTGCTGCGGACGGGAAGAGTTCCGGCCATCCCGGAGACGGTAAATTACGTTCGCAAGGTAACCGCGCTCTACAGCGTCCCGGACAACAAGGGCGGGGCGGCGCCCACGCCGGAGGCGCCTATCGTCAGCGCCGTGGACGCGCAGGGCGTGATTCATTTTTCCAATGACGGCGCGTTCTAAATGCTGAATTATGAATTCTGAATTGCGAATTCTGAATGATTCATACCGCCCACTCACGGGCTTGTAATCCGGATGGAAGGTCATGGGGCAGGATGCCCCTGCGACTTCTCCTCATAAAAAGCCCAAGGTCAGGCAAGCCTGCCGCAGCGGGACCGTGGCTGCCACCTGCGGCTGTAGCGGCGGTCTGCGACCGCCGGTCCCTATTTTTCAATTAGATTCGACGCTCATAGAGCGCCGCTACAACGCAAATCGCTGCTAAGGAGATAATCGAAAATGCCTCCTGTTGAAACCAGAACCACTCCCACGCCCGAACTGATTTTCGGAATGCTGAATGCGTTCCAGCGTTCGGCTGCGCTGAAGACGGCCATTGAGCTCGATGTGTTTACGGCCATCGGGGCGAGCGCGCGCACGGCCTCGGCGCTGGCCGCCAAAACGGGCGCGGCAGAGCGCGGCGTGCGTATTCTGTGCGACTTCCTGGTAATCAGCGGTCTGTTGACGAAGGATGGAAACCAATATAGCCTGACGCCCGATTCAGCTACCTTCCTCGACAAACGCTCGCCCGCCTACATCGGCTCATGCGTTGGCTTCATGCTTTCTCCGGATATCAAAAGAGGCTTCGATGACCTTACTGCAGCGGTGCGGAAGGGCGGCTCGGTAGCGGAAAGCCAGATGCCGCCCGACTGGCCCGGCTGGGTAGAGTTCGCCCGCTCGATGGCGCCGCTGCTGGCGATGCCGGCACGCCTTATGGCGGAGCGCTTTGCGGCGGACGCCGGCCAGGGCAAGGTGCTCGACATTGCCGCCGGGCACGGCCTCTTCGGAATCGCGATGGCGCGCCAGAACCCGAAAATCAAAATCACCGCCGTGGACGCCGCGGGCGTGCTGGAAGTGGCGCGGGAGAACGCCGCGAAGGCGGGACTCTCCGACCGCTATCACACGCTGCCCGGCAGCGCCTTCGAGGTGGATTTCGGCGGACCGTATCAGATGGCGCTGGTTACGAACTTTCTGCACCATTTCGACAAGCCAACCAACGAAGGGTTCCTGCGCAAGCTGCGCGCCGCGCTCGCGCCGGAAGGAAAGGTGGTCGCATTGGAATTTGTCCCCAATGAGGACCGTGTGTCACCGCCCGTCCCCGCCAGCTTCAGCCTCATGATGCTGGCCGGCACGCGCGCCGGCGACGCCTACACCTTCCCGGAGCTTCAGCAGATGTTTACCAACTCTGGATTTACGAACGCGGAACTTCACGCGCTGCCCGGGCAGATGGGCCAGGTGGTGGTTGCGGCCAACGAATTATGAATTGTGAATGCTGAGTTCTGAGTCCTGAGTTACGGGTTCTCTGCGTTGATAAGGACGCGGGCGGGTGAGGGTCTCATTATCATCGTTCGGGGCGTTACAAAGCCACATGAGCGACTGCGGTAAAGTTACCCGGCACGGCAATTTCCGGCGGTGCGATGTTTGCCGGGGAGCGAGAGCGGCTCTCTGCGCCGGCGTGCTCATCCTGGCGTGCCAGAGTGTTTACGGGGCGCACACGCGCCGGCAGAAGGCGGCGATTGCCTGGCAAAGCGCCATACGAATGAGGGTAGCGCTCGAAACGCGGCCCAACCGCCCCGCCGCAGATTACCTGCGCGTGGTGCGCGCGTTTCAACTGGTCTACCGCATCGATCCGGGGTATCCAAAGACGCCGGCGGCGCTGGCGGCGGCGGCGGAAGTTTACGAGGAGATGGGGCGGCAGTTTACCAGCGATCGGTATTATTCCGACGCGGTCGAGGCCTGCCAGTTCCTCGCCGCGCAGTACCCGCATGGCAGCCTGGCGAGCGATGCGCTTTTTACCGCCGCCGAAATCTACCGCACCGACATCGAGAACCCGCAGCAGGCGGTTGCCGCCTACCAGCAGTTTCTCGCCGCGTATCCGCGCTCGAGCAGGGCCGCCGAGGCGCGCGAGCGGATGGAGAGCGCAAGCCGCCAACTCGCCCGCTGGTCCTCACAGCATCGCCCGCCTTCCGCACAACCGGCGCCCGCGCAAGAGACGCAGAACACAGCCGCTGAACAGCCTCGCGGCCGTCCCGGCCAGCTTCAGGTTGTAGACGGCATTCGCGACTGGGAGGGCCCCAACTACACACGCGTGGTGATCCGCGCCGGCGGCGCTGTGAAGTTCAACGCGCTGCACCTGGAGAACCCGCCCAGGCTGGTGTTCGACCTCTCGGATGCCAGGCTGAGTCCCGCGCTGGCGCGGAAGGTGTTCCCGGTGGAGAGCGGATTCCTGCAGCGAATTCGGGTAGCGCAGTTCAAGCCCGGCATCACGCGCGTGGTGCTCGACGTGCCGCAGATCGAGGACTACTCCGTCTTTTCGCTTCCCAATCCCTTCCGGCTGGTCATTGACATCCACGGTGAGCAGAAGGCGCTCGCCCCGCGGGCGCAGCCGTCTGGCGCGGAGGCTCATACCACGGCTCTTGCCAGCCGGAACGCCAGCTTGGCCGCGCGCGGTGGCTCACCAGGAGCGCCTTTGGACGGCGCCGTCGCGGGCCGCAGCCGCTCGCTTCCGCCCACAGTTGCAGTTGCGGCCTCGCGCCCGGCGCAGCTTGCCGGCAATACTGAGCCGGGTGCGCAGCCGTCGTCTGGTGCGCCAAGTGTCGCCGTGGCGCTGCCCGGCCCCGCGGTCCTGGGCTCGCCCACGCTCACGCGCGCGTTGGGGCTGAAGATCCGGCGCATTGTGATTGACCCCGGTCATGGCGGGCACGATACGGGGACCATCGGGCCAACCGGCCTGGAAGAGAAAAACGTGGTACTGGACGTCGCCCTGAAGCTCAGAAAGCTCATCGTGCGGCGGATGGCCTGCCAGGTGATCATGACGCGGAGCACAGACGTTTTTGTTCCGCTGGAAGAGCGGACTGCGATTGCGAACGAGTATGGCGCCGACCTTTTCATCTCGATTCACGCCAACGCCAGCCGCGACCCGTCGGCTCGCGGGATCGAGGCCTATTTCCTGAACTTCACCTCCGATCCCGAGGCGTTGGCGCTGGCAGCGCGCGAAAACGCCACCTCGCGGGAATCTGTTTATCAATTGCAGTCGCTGATCAAGAAAATCGCGCTCTCGGAAAAGATCGGTGAATCGGACGAGTTCGCCAAGGACATTGACCGCCAGCTTGCGTTACGGCTGGATGAAGCGGGATACCGGCAGCCCAACCGGGGGGTGAAGAAGGCGCCATTTGTCGTCCTGATCGGGGCCAACATGCCCTCGGTGCTGGCCGAGATATCGTTCCTCTCCAATCCGCACGACGAGCGTCTGCTGCGCCGTGCTTCGTATCGCGAGAAGATCGCGGCCGCGCTCTACAGCGGGATCGCGCGGTACGCGAGCTCGCTCGGGACAATACGAGTGGCCCAGCAATCCGGTCCTGCCGCGGCCTCGCCTGCGGTCCGAGCCGGAGGCGATCTTCCCGCGAGTTTCTGATATCCTATCGTTGATGCTTTCCCTCTCCGCGGCGCTCCTGGCGCTTATCGTGTGCCTGTTCGGCGCTCTTCCGCTGCCTGCGGCTCAAAAGAGCGTCATTATCCCCCTGATCTCTGTTTCGACGTGGCGCCTTCAGGCGTCGGTCAGCGTGCCCCTTGATGCCCTCGCCAGCTACGGCGATAATGCCGCAATCGATCAGGAGCTGGGGGTTCAGTCCGGCGTGCGGCGCACCTATCGGCGGGGAACCGTGCATGCCGATGCAATCTTTGAGAAAGCGGCGGACCCGTCTTCGGCCTACAGCTTGTACACGCTGTATCACAGCCCCGGCATGAAGTCCGAGTCCGGCGTCGAGCTCGCCATGGTGAGTTCCCAGCAGGCCGTGATGACGCGTGGACGATATTTCATCCGCGTGCTGCGGCCCTCTAATTCCGGCATCTCCGCGGAGGCTTTCCGCTCCCTCTTGATCGCGATCGGCGGAGCGCAGATCTCCCAGGAGAACGCCCAGAGTCTCCCTGCCGGGCTGCCCGCGCAGGGGCTTGTTCCAGGCTCGGAAAAATATCTTCTCGGCGTGGCCGCGGCCCAAAGCGTGCTGCCGTCCCTTCCAGTCGACCTCATCGGCTTCACAAAGGGTGCGGAGGCTGAGGTCGGGACCTACACGAACGGAAACGCGCGATTGAGGCTGCTCGAAATCAACTATCCGACACCCCAGCTCGCCCAAGTGGTCTTCAAGAAGCTTGCGCCGGCGGTACAACTCAACCAGGCTCGCGGAACCGAATCGGTATTCGGGCGCCTGCAGGGTTCGTACGCTCTGTTGGTATTGAATGCGGATTCCGCAAACGCCGCGACCCATCTTTTGGATCAATTCAAGGTTGCCGAGTCCCTGACCTGGAGCCCGAAATACAAAAAAGAGTCGACGGCCTACGACCTCGTCATGCTGCTGATGGCCAACGGCGAGCTTGTGCTGATTATCATCGGACTCGCCATTCCCTGCGGGATTCTAATCTACCTGGCTAGGCGCTTCATAGCCAAGCACTTCCCGCACTCGGCCTTTTCGCGGGTGAACGGGGAGGACCTGATCCGCCTAAACCTCGGATGAGATTAAATATCCTGTATTCTTAAGCTTGCAGGATGAAATCGTCTCTTAGCGGATGCACCGTGGCGAGCGGCCTCGGCGGGCACAGCGGCGTGAAGCTCCTAGGGTAACATATTTATAATCAGTATCATACAGGAAGAAAAATTTATTCAAAAAGGGCTTGACAGGGGATGCTCCAATTCACTAGACTCCCTTCGGGTTTAGTTGGCGGAGCGCGTCCGCCGTACTATTCTCCTCTCATGGATGCTCACCCGCAGATCTTCCCGTGTGGCAAGGTCTGCTGGGTGAGCATTTTATTCTGGCTGGATCGCTCTGGGTCGGTGCACGCTATGTTTTCTGTGGCTGCGCGTACCTGATCAAGACGTTCCAGGCTGCAAGCCGCTGCACCCCATCCGTTTTCCTCGCCACGCCGGCGTAGCTCAGTCGGTAGAGCAACGGTTTCGTAAACCGTAGGTCGGGGGTTCGATTCCCTTCGCCGGCTCCATTTGTTTTAATCACTTGCCGCACTTTAGCGATCTGCTGCGCCTCACCTTGTTGCGCGGGTGTTGCGTTTTGTTGCAGACTTGTTTGCTCGTCCAGAGCATCAACCCAAGCGATGTTGCCACCCGGAATAACGTGCCCATAGGTGTCCACGGTTACCTGGATCGAACTGTGGCCCATCTGCTCCTTCACGTAAGCCAGGCTCGCGCCCTTCTGGATCA
Source organism: Terriglobia bacterium (assembly GCA_050745245.1). Classification (GTDB taxonomy): domain Bacteria; phylum Acidobacteriota; class Terriglobia; order UBA7540; family UBA7540; genus RH2-MAG17b. The sequence goes on from JBOGJW010000389.1 coordinate 8,515, forward strand.
GTAGCGAAGCGAATGTATGGCGGAGCGCGTGGAAAGTCACCCGACGTAACCCGGCCGCTTGGACCATGGCAGAAAGTCACGATGGTACAAGTTGCTGCCATTCAGGTATCCACCGGTCCGAGACGGGAAGACCAACTTGAAAATCTTGGGTTGCCCTTCTCCGTCGAACTGCCCTTCCGCGATGGCTTGAAGAGTTCGGCTATCCCGCAATTCCATCAAGGCGCGCCGGAGATCCCGGCTGAGGTCAACGC
>JBOGJW010000390.1:0-2363 GCA_050745245.1 Terriglobia bacterium
GGCGAGGACGTGCTCATCACGGGCGCCGGTCCGATTGGTCTGATGGCGGCGGCGGTGGTTCGGCATGCGGGCGCACGGTATGTTGTTATTACCGACATTAATCCTTACCGGCTGGAGCTGGCGCGGAAGCTCGGCGTGACGCTGGCGCTTGACTCCCGGCGCGAGCGGCTCGGTGGCGCGCAGAAGCGCCTGGGAATGACCGAAGGCTTCGACGTGGGTCTCGAGATGTCCGGCAACACGGCGGCGTTCCGCGAGATGCTCGCCAATATGAGCCATGGGGCCAAAATCGCCATGCTCGGAATCCCCGGCGAGGAGATGTCCATCGACTGGCGCGTGGTGATTTTCAATATGCTCACTCTCAAGGGCATCTACGGCCGGGAGATGTATGAGACCTGGTATAAGATGACGGTGATGCTCGAGTCCGGCCTTGATATCCGCCCGGTGATCACCCATCGGTTTCACTTCACGGAATTTCAAAAGGCGTTCGAGGTGATGGAGAGCGGTGAATCGGGAAAAGTGATCCTCGACTGGAGCTAGCGCGATCGTAGCGGCGATCTCCCCGCCGTAGTGGTAGCCACGGTCAACCGGCTCTTGGTTGGCCGTGGGTTTGTAAACCGGCCTAAAAGCCCACGGCCAGGAAAGCACTGGCCGTGGCTACCCCTGCAGCAATGCCCGCCAAAGGCCGAGCTGCGGATCACACCGGCAGTCCCAGCAGCCGGCAAGCATTCTCGTAGTAAACCTTCCTCAGAATTTGCTCCGGCAGCCCAAGGCCGTAAATCCGCCATCGCCCCTGCGGCGGCACGGCGGCGGGGGCATAGTCAAAGTAGTCGTCCTCGGTTTCGAGAAAGCGGTAGTAGATTTCGTAGAGCGCGTCTCCGTAAATCTGCTGCGGCACATCCTGGGCGTGCGGCGTGGCGTCCGTTCCGAACAGGATTCGATCCTGGTACTTTTCGAAGAATCTCCGCGCGGCGCGCGGCTGACGGCCCAGCTCCCCGATCCGCGCCGCGATATCGACGTGCATGTTGGGAAACCGCTCCATGCATTCCGAGACGTAAGCGAGGTTTTCCGCGTCGTTACCCACGTGCAAGGCGACAAACTGCGTCCTGGGATGCCGCGCAAATACGCGGTTCCGCGCCTTCAGCAACTGCGCATTGCTGGGATAGTCGCCGCCACAGAAGGACCAGTCGGGATGGCTGTTCACCTCTTCGAAGCGCTCATTGAAGCGATCCGCGGGCAGGAAAAACGCCTCCGGGTCGGAGACGTGAATCGCCACCGGCATGTTGAATGCTGCGCACGCCCCCCACATGGAATCGAAGCGGCGATCATCCACTTTCACCAGAGCGCCTTTCGTGATGCGTTCGCGGAGGTAAAGCCCCAGCGTCTTCAGCACCTTCAGCCCTCGCGCTCCGGCCCGGTGCGCGCGCTCGATGGCGTCGGCTTGAAAGCGGCTGTAGCGCGGCTGAGTGAAGCGCCTCCAGGAAGGCTCGGTGAAGACGAAGAACCTGCCCTCGTGCGCCGATTGAAATATCAGGATGGATTTTTCGAGGCCCGCGCCCGTGCCCCCGGTTACGTTGACCAGCGAGCGGATATTCTTCCGCTCCATCACGGGAAGCAGTTCATCGGGAGAAGCGAGGAAGGTAATCTCCTCGCCCAGCACCACGCCGTTCTTGCTGGGGCCGCCCCAGGAGAGGTGGGTATGGAAATCCACCACGGGAAACCGGGCGCGCCGAACGCGCGTTTCCGTGGTGTGCAGCATGCTTCGGGGCTGAAAGTCGTGGAGAGCGAGCGGCGCGGCCTTAGCCGCAGCTTTTTTCGACCGCAGCATCTCGGGGACTGCTGGCTGCGGTTGTCGCTCGCGGCTGAGCGTCACCGCTGCTTTTGTTTGCTTTTCCTTCACGACGGGCTGTAGCGGCAGCAAAGTAGCACGGACCTGCGCTTCACAGGTCCGCGGCATTTCCGAAGAGAAGCCGCAGACCTCACAAGCGGAGGTCTGCGCCACCCGCTCCATCAGGCGCCGGCTTTGGCGGGCTCGCCCTTCTCGATAGGAGCGTCCACGAGGTTGCCCCATTCCGTCCAGCTTCCGTCGTAATTCCGCACCTGATCGAACCCGAGCAGATACTTCAGCACGAACCACGTGTGCGAGCTGCGCTCCCCGATGCGGCAATAGGCGACCGCCTCGCGGTCTGGCTTCACGCCCTGCGCCGCAAACAGCTTCGAGAGCTCATCGTAGGATTTGAATGTGCCGTCCTCGTTCGCGGCTTTCGACCACGGAAAGCTGATCGCTCCGGGGATGTGGCCGCCGCGCTGCGCCGTCTCCGTCATGCCCGCCGGCGCAATCACTTTGCCGCTGAACTCGTCGGGCG
>JBOGJW010000391.1:0-8296 GCA_050745245.1 Terriglobia bacterium
CTCTATCCGGCTGAGCTACACGCCCTCGAGTTCCCCTGGAATGATAGCCAGCGGGCGGGAGATCAGTCAAACAGGCAAAGCCGGCGGGGCCCGCCTGACTAGCCTAGTCCGGCATCGCACAGATCGAGCTGCCGACGCTTTTTCCAGGCCTTCCTTGACTTTAGCCCCCCGCCAAAATAGAATTTTAAAGGTGTTATTGGGAGGCGGTATGAAAGGCGCGGGCGATGCTTTAAACCCCAAAGGGGCCGGTCGTAATCGGCACAGCCGGGCGGCGGGACTAATCATCTTCTTCCTTCTAGTCTGCGGAATCCTGGCTGGAGCCGCGAGCGCGGCCAGCGCGCGCGATCAGAACAACAAAAAGCTGACGAAACAGGAAAAGCGCCGCCAAAAAGCCATCCAGAAGGAAATGCAGAGCCCGTATAAGAATTGGATCAGCGGGCCCATCGGTTACATCATTACCCACCAGGAGCGAGCTGCCTTCAAAAAACTCACCACGGACGACGAGCGGGAGCAGTTTATCGAAGCCTTCTGGGATCGCCGCAATCCCAATCCGGGCAATCCTGAAAACGAGTTCAAAGAGGAGTTCTACCGTAGGATCGCCTACGCCAACGAACACTACACCTCCGGCATCCCAGGCTGGCGGACGGACCGCGGGCGCATTTACATCACCTGGGGCCCTCCCGACGAGGTTGAGAGCCATGACAGCGGCGGCACCTACGTGGCCCAGCCGAACGAGCTTCCCTACATGGGCCCCGACGCTCAGAACGAGATGACGACGTACCCGTTCGAGGACTGGTACTACCACTACATTCCCGGCATCGGCGAAAACGTAAAGCTTGAGTTTGTTGATCCCACCATGAGCGGAGAGTTCCGCCTCACCATGAATCCCTGCGAAAAGGACGCAATGGCGAACGTTCCGGGCGATATGACGGGGTGCGCGGGAGGGGCGGCCATCGGGCCGATCTTCAACCCGAACTCGGTGATCAGCCCGGGGCAGCTTGCGGGGAACAGCGGCAGCGGCTCGGCGCCGGACGTTTCCATGACGATGATGCCGGAGAGCATGGAAGAGTTCACGCAGCTCGATACCTATGCCAAGATCTTTCAGCCGCCGCCGGTGAAGTTCAATGACCTGCGCGCCCTGGTGACCCACCGCATCATGGAGCAGGCGCTGCCGTTCCAGGTGCGTGTCGACTTCATCCGTCTCACCGAAGACGAAGTTCTGGTCCCCATCACGGTTCAGATTGCCGATAAGGACCTCGAATTCCAGAACAAGGGCGGCGTGATGCACGCCTCGCTCGACATTTTCGGGCAGCTCAGCACGCTCAGCGGAAGAGTCGCCGGCACCTTTGAGAATGAAATGGTGCAGGATATACCGCAGGATGCGTTCGGCGAATACGAAAACCACAGGTCCGTGTACCAGAAGATTCTGCCGCTGCGCCCGGGCCGGTACAAGCTGACGGTTGTGTTGAAGGATGACAATAGCGGCCACATGGGCAGCACCTCCATCGGCGAGATCGTTCCTGATTTTCCCGATGGCGCGCTCGAAAGCAGCTCGCTGATCCTGGCCGATCTCATTCAACAGGTACCCACTACAGACGTAGGTACCGGCCCGTTTGTGATTGGCAGCACGAAGGTGCGCCCCAGCGTAGGCGATACGTTCACTCAGAACCAGCACCTGGGGATCTATATGCAGGTCTACAACCTCGGCGTGAATCCGAAAACTCACCGGCCCAACGCGGCCATCGAATACGAATTGATGAAGAACGGAAAGGCGATCTTCACCACCACCGAAAACGCCAGCGACATTAAGGACGCGTCCAGCCAGCTCACCATTGAAAAGACCATGCCGCTCCAGGCGCTCACCCCCGGCGACTACGCGATGGCCGTCAAGGTGACGGACAATATCAAAAAGAAGACAATCACCCAGACCGGCTCGTTCGTGGTAAAGGCGAACTGAAAAAAGTTCGAAGTTCAAAGTTATGAGTTACGGCCCGACGCGCGTCCCCGGCTGTTCGCTTTGAATTTGGATTGTCAACTTTGAAGTTAGAACATTGGTAATGCCTCAGTTTCAGGCGCGTAGAGGCGGCTTTACGCCGCCATTTTCGGATGGCGGGATAAACCCGCCGCTACATCCGCGCCCGAAACTGAGGCATTACGAACATTGAATTGCTTTTAGTACTTTCCCCTCGCCCGCTCTTTGTGGGGCAGCACTTCCAGGCATGTAGTCCACCAGCCGGTGAGAATCGTTTCAACAAACTCCTGAGGCAATCTTTCCTGCCGCATGTCGGCGGCGAGGCTTTCAAAATCGTAGTTCACGGGCACGAACTCGACGCTCGCACCGGTTCCCCCAACCGACAACACCGCATACCACACGCGCGTGCTGCCATCGTTCTCCGGCCGGCCAAGGACTCCAGCGTTCACAAATAGCCGGCCATTCGAAAGCCGCCGGCTCCACTTGAGGCCCGTGTGCGTAGTGAAGACGATATCCGCCTGGACTTGATCGAGCAGGTATTCTAGAAACTGGTCGGGGCTGGTGGATTCCCAGAGGAATTCGTTTATCTTGCGCGGCGATCCGTGGCAGAGCAGCACGCGTCGCCCGCCGAGGTCGAGACGCCGCGTGAGCGGAAGAGTACCCAGCCAAGCCTTATTTGCGACAGACGTATTCCGAAACGTGTAGTCGTACGAGAGGCGCGCGAAAAAGTTATCGCGCGGATCGGTGTAGCCGCACTGGCAATCTTCGAGGCCGCCGGCAAGCGAGTTGTCGTAGTTCCCCTGGATGCACTCGACGCCGTGTCCACGCAAGAGCGGAAAAACGCGATTGGGAAACGGCCCGAACGCTCCGAGATCGCCCAGGCAATAGATCGCCTCCACGTGCCGGCGGCGTGCGTCTTCCAGGGCCGCTTCAAGCGCGCGATAGTTGCTGTAAATTCCGCCGAAAAGCGCGATGCGGGTCATGGGGAAATTTGCAAGCAAATGTTTGGTGGGCCTGGGTAGAGTTGAACTACCGACCTCACCCTTATCAGGGGTGCGCTCTAGCCACCTGAGCTACAGGCCCAAGGCAATCGCGAGGGTTCGATCCAGTATAGGCAACCGCGCCAATTCCGCGCAAGGTAAAAAGGCGCGGAGTGGAAAGCCGGCCCTTCGCGGCGGCTCAGGGTGATCGGCAGGTTAGATGATAGCGGGGTGAGCCTTGCTTCGGCATATAATCGAAGCTTTGCGAGGAGGTGGAGCGATGGCGGCGAGGCGCGGGCGCGCGACATATAGCCGAAGGGAGTTGCTGAAAATGAGCCTCGTGGCAGCGTCGACTCCAGCGGCGGGCGAATTGGGAACCGCGTCCGCGGGCTCGGCGCAAGCCGCGGGCGCGGCCGCGGCCCCGTTGCGCGCGGCAACGACGGCGGGGCGGATGAGCCGTCCGAACATTTTGCTGCTGATGTCCGATCAGCACCGCGGCGATTGCATCGGCGCGGATGGCAATCGCGCCATCCACACGCCTAACCTTGACGCCATCGCGCGCGCCGGGGCCCGGTTCCGCCAGGCTTATACCCCGGCGCCAAGCTGCGTTCCGGCTCGCGCCGCGCTGCTCACCGGGCTTTCGCCCTGGCGCAACGGGCTGCTCGGCATGGACGGCTGGCCCATCGCTCCACATTATCCTGTGGAGCTGCCCCGTGCCTTCCACGAGGCCGGCTACTACACGACGGGCATCGGCAAAATGGAATTTGGGCCTGTCCGCACCGATCATGGTTTCCACCAGATGATCCTCGATGAGACTTCCCACGCTTTTCGGAACGATTACGACTCGTGGTTCTGGAGCAACGCTCCGAATCTCGATCCGCTCAACGTCGGCCTGGGATGGAACGATTATCCAGCGAAGCCATATCCTTTCCCCGAGCGCCTGCACCACACGCACTGGACGGGAGAAACGGCGGTACGATTTCTCCGCACCTACAACCGCCCCGAGCCGTTCTTCTTGAAGGTTTCGTTCATTCCGCCGCACAGTCCCTACACTCCTCCCGACCGGTTCCTGCGGCAGTACGCGGACGCTGACCTGCCGAAGGCGGTGTCCGGGAATTGGGACAGCGAGTTCAAGCCGCGGAGCGGTCCAGATCTCGACATCTGGCACGGCGACCTCGGCGCGGCGCAGGTGCACCAGTCGCGCTCGGGGTACTACGGCCAGGTTTCGTTCGTGGACGAGCAGATTGGCCGAATCATCGAAGCGCTGGATCAGCGCGGCTGGCTCGAGGAGACGCTGATCCTCTACACCACCGATCATGGCGACATGCTGGGCGACCATTACCTGTGGCGCAAGTGCCAGCCCTACCAGCAGGACCTTCGCATTCCCATGCTGGTGCGCTGGCCCGAGGGCCTGGTGAGCGCGCAGCGCGGCCTCGTTTTCTCGCAGCCGGTTGCGCTCGAGGACGTGCTTCCTACGCTGCTTGATGCGGCTTCGGTCCCGGCGAATTCTGACCTCGACGGGCGCAGCATGCTCTCGCTGATCCGCGGCAACGCCTCCGGGTGGCGCGACGTCCTCCAGACGGAGCACGACGTATGCTACAGTCCGCGCGTGCACTGGAACGCGCTCACCGACGGCCACGTCAGCTACATTTTCCACGCGTTTGACGGGCAAGAACAGCTCTTTGATCTCGATCGCGATCCGCAGGAGCTGAACGATCTCGCTCCGGACGGAGCGCACGCGGGCGCGGTGCGTCAATGGAGGGAGCGCATGGTGAACTATCTCGAGCCCAGGGGCGACGCTTACGTCAAAGGCGGCAAGCTGGCTCTGCGCAAGGAGAGAATGCCGCTCTCTCCGAACTATCCGCGCGCCGAGGTCGTCCAATACCTCCGCCAGCACGGGGTTTGGAAATACGTTTACTGAGCCGAAAAACGATTGCACAAGGCAGCGCCGTAGCGCGGACCTTCGTTTTTCAGGCCCGTGGCTCTTCAGCTGGGCGCATGGACTTGGAAATTCAAACAACTAACGCAGTAAAACTCACGAAATTTTAGATCTGACATGGAGGCATTAATCTATGGGGAAGCTGACCCGAAGAGCGCTGTTAAATGTTTCATCCGGATTGATGGGGGCTGCTGCGTTTGCTTCAGCTCTTCCGCTAAACGCCGGCGTTGCAGAAGATCCGTCCGTGGCGCAGCGGGCGCCTGACGATCTGCCCGAGGCGCGCCAAAAGAAGAGGCTCAAAGTCGTCTTTGTAGGGGCCCATGTGGATGACTGGATTCTTTGCGGCGGCACGATAGCCCGCTACACTCGCTTGGGGCACGAAGTGCAGATTATCTCTCTGACGCCCGGCAACTCCGTTTCCATGGCCGACGTGGCTCACATGTCCGTGGAAAAGCTTGCGGCGGCGAGGCGCGCCCAAGCTACCAGGGGAAGCAAGATGATTGGGGCCAGTATCAGGTTTCTGAATGAGAATGACTTGCAGGTGCGCGTGGGTCCGGAAGCGTATCAAGCGTTTAACAAGCTTTTACTGCCGGAGAAGCCCGATGTAGTCATTACGCTTTGGGCAATTGAGTTTCATCCGGATCATCGCGCGGCCTCCAATCTTGCCTTCAACGCATGGCTGCAAAGCGGAATGAAGTTCGCGTTCTATTTCTGCGATAATCCCGGCGGAACAGAGATGCAGCCCCAGCACTTCGTGCCGAATCATTATGTCGACGTGGAGTCGGTTAGAGACATCAAGCGCGAGGCCTATCTCGCCAACGAGTTGATTACCCATGGGTGGCCGGCCAGCGACCTGTGGTGGAAATTCCGCGGTATGGAGTACGGATGCAAATATGCCGAGGCCTTCATCCGGGTGCACACGGTGGCCACCATGCCGAAAAGAAATCTGTATCCCAATTGGTGGTATTGGGGTGGCCTCGAACTCGCCCAGGATTGATTAGCCATGAGCAACTGGGGAAGGCACACACTCGAAAGCACAGTTAAGGAGAAGTATTCCTTGATCCAAAAAAACGGCGGGAATAACGGAGAAACGGCTTCTGAGGCTCTCTCTGGCATTACGCCTTCCCATCAATCGTATCTGAGCATCGGACGGCGCGACGCCCTAAAGATAGCGGGAGGCGCTCTGCTGGCTGGGGCGGCGGGACCTGCCGTCGCCAGGATTCGCCCTCAGACCCGCCAACCCAAGAAAATCATTATCGGCGGAGGTGGGATTGCAGGGCTTAGTTGTGGTTACGAGCTTATGAAACGCGGCCACGACGCGGTGGTGCTGGAAGCCTCCGGGCGAACGGGCGGGCACGTGCGGACCATTCATGATCCCCTTGCGGATGGTCTTTACGCCGACGTGGGCGCGGAGCACTTTACCGATCCGGGCTATGAGCTTTACCGCGGATATGTGCGGGAGTTCAAGCTGACGGCGCTTCCCTATCCGCGCCGGCAACACCTGATCCTTTTCATCAACGGCCGAATGACGACGGAGGAGCAGCGTCACAATGCAAGATTCCTTGCAGCCCTCGGGCTAAACCAAAAGGAAGTCCATTATCTTGCCCGCCACCACTGGGCTGAATTTCCGGTGCTTTACTTAGCCCCTTATCTGGACGATTTCAAGGGTGAATATCGTCCTTTCGATGCAGGGCTGAACCATTTAGACCGGATGACCTTGACGGAGCTTCTGAAACAAGAAGGTGCATCGGCGGCCGCGATCCAGCTTTTTGGCGGGTCAAGCTCTGCTCTGAACGTGGCATGGTACTTTGCCATCCTGAAGCTCCGAGGCGAGCCTTACTACCCCACGAACCTCTTCCGAATCAAAGGAGGGAACCAAGTGCTCACGGACACGTTCGCCGCGAAGCTGGGCGAGCGGGTCCACTTAGGCGCGCCCATCACATCCATTGAACATGGCGATAGCGACGTCACGGTGCACTACCGCGAATTTGGAAAAGAGAAAACGATGGACGCGGACTACCTGGTTTGCTGCATGAACGCCCTCATGCTGCGCGCGCTTCCCGTGACTCCGCCTTTTCCCGAACGCAAGTCTTACGCGCTTCTGCACGTAAGCTACTACATACACTCACGTGTAGTCTTCCAGGCTCGCACCCCTTTCTGGGAAAAAGACCGGGTTAGCCCCAACTGGGAAGGCGGCCCTCCAGACCTGCGGCAGTTGTGGAGGACGGCGGATGAGGTGGACACGCCCCGAGCTATCCTGCTGAGCTCAGCGCTTCCCAGCTCCTCTGCCGATGATTCCCTGAAGGCTTTCCGACGCTATTACACGGGGCGGTCGCGCGGAATCGAGCAGACGGTTATCGTGAACTGGGCGCTTGACCCGTGGGCGATGGCCTGCGAAACCCTGTTTCACCCTCCGGGCGAGCTGCCCAAAGTCTATCCCATGACCATGGAGCCGGTGGGCCGAATCCATTTTGCTGGCGCCTATGCCGACAACCTTAACTGGGGGCAGGAGGCGGCAACCCGCTCCGCTCATCGCGTGGCGGATGCCATCGACCGAGCGTAGAAACCCTGGTCGATTCCGTCTGGAGCCACTCCGCGCTTACGCACTGCGGGTCTGATGCCGCGCTCCCATCAACGCGGCTAAAAGTGGTGCGCAAAGAAGCCGTTAAGTCCCTTGCCCGGTTTCGAGCCCCACGTCCAATACAGTCCGAGATAGGCATAATTCTCCGTCTGGCCGAAGGCGGTGTGCCCATAAGCAAAAAGAAGCTGGAATCCCGGGTTCCGGAAATAGTAATACCCGCCAATGTCCACCATTGTGGCGGCCCTGGTTTGCGGCGTCGCCAGGCCCTCCTCACCATGGGAGAAGATCTCGGCGCCGAGCGTCAGCTTCTTACCGAAATCACGCTGGACGAGCCATCCGCCATACGGGAAGCTGCGGTACTGAAACTGATTTACAATCTCGTACCCGCCGCCGCCGTAGGTGGTCCAATGCCCCCAGCCTTTCTGAATCCAGATGGGCAGCTTGTACCATGTCTTGCCAACGCCCAGACCCCGGGCGTAACTGCCTGTAGGAACTTCCAGCATGGTGAACGTGCCGATCATCGGACGGTGCTTCGTCTCCTGAACGAAGCGGTATTTCGCGCCGAGCTCGACGTCCGTAAGCCCGTATGCGTTGGGACCTGCGCCGGCGGGGAGATAAGCGCGATTGTCCGAGGGCATGATCGCGCCGAAGGGCAGAATGGCGTGAAGCTGGAGGTTGGGTGCCGCGCCCCAATTAAATTCTGCCGCCGGGCCGAGCGGGTCGATTTCAACCGGCGTGCCGTCTGTGCCGCCAAACACGTAGAACTCATAGTGCCGAAATTCGACCGGCTCGGGATCGTCGGTCTGAAAGGGCGGGCCGGCCAG
>JBOGJW010000392.1:0-4737 GCA_050745245.1 Terriglobia bacterium
GGGCGCCGAACGCCGCAGCATGATCATCAGCGACGAGGAGAAGCGCAACACCGCCTATCACGAGGCCGGCCACACGCTGGTGGCCGCCATCATTCCCAACTCCGATCCGCTGCACAAGGTCACCATCATCCCGCGCGGCATGGCGCTGGGCGTGACCATGCAGTTGCCTACGGACGACAAGCACACTTACTCACGCGACTTCCTCGAATCGCAGCTTGCCATCATGATGGGCGGCCGCGTAGCCGAAGAGCTCTTCCTCAATCACATCACCACCGGGGCCGGCAACGACATCGAGCAGGCCACTGAGATGGCCCGCAAGATGGTTTGCGAATACGGCATGTCCGATCTCGGCCCGCTCGCCTACGGCAAGAATCAGCAGGAAATCTTCCTGGGGCGGGACTTGGCCACGCAGCGCGATTTCAGCGAAGACACCGCGATCAAGATCGATCAGGAAGTGAAAAAGTTCGTGATGACCGGCTACCAGCGCGCGACGGACATTCTAAGCGCTCACCGCGAGGCAATGGTCCGCATCTCGGAAGCGCTGCTTGTCCACGAAGTGCTGGATGGCAACGACGTGAGACTCCTGATCGAAGGGAAGCCCTTGCCGGAGCGCCAGAAACCCCAGGCGCCGCCCCCCGAGCCGGTTACTACGCAGGTGCTGAAGCCCCAGGTGACGCCTGTCCCAGGCCGCGAGCATCCCCAACCCGCGTGACGCAGCCGCTACATCGAAATGCTGCGAACTTCGGCCTGGCCTGAGATGCAACCCGCGCCATTAGTTCCCATCATGATCGTCGTCGGCGAGCGCTCAGGTGACGTCTACGGCGCTCGATTGGCGGCCTGCCTCAAAAATTGCCGGTCTGATCTGGCCCTGTTTGGCTGCGGCGGCGAGCTCATGCGCCAGCGGGGCGTTGAGACGCTGGCGGACCTTCAGCAGTTCGCGATGGTAGGGATTACGGAGGTGATTTCCGGACTCCCGGCCGCCCGCCGCGCGTTCTATCGCCTGGTACGCGGCGCTCGCGAACGGCGGCCGCGCCTCGCAGTGCTCATCGACTCGCCCTCGCTCAACATGCGCCTGGCGAAGCGGCTGAAGAAGCTCGGCATTCCGGTGCTTTACTTTGTGAGCCCGCAAATCTGGGCGTGGAAGAAGTGGCGGCTCCGCCAGCTCCCGGGGCTGGTTGACCGGATGGTGTGCATCTTCGAGTTTGAGGAGAAGATCTATCAGCGCGCGGGAATCCCGGTTGACTACGTCGGCCATCCGCTTGTGGACAGCGTCCGCCCAAGGCTTTCCCGCGAAGAGTTCTTCCGCCAAACCGGCCTCGATCCTGCCTTTCCCACAGTCGCACTCTTGCCGGGCAGCCGCGAAATCGAAATCTCCTACATTCTGCCCGCCCTGCTTGAAGCGGCGGCGCGCCTCTCCGAAAAGCGAACGCTCCAGTGGGTGATTGCCGTCGCGCCGACCCTGGATGCGCACAAGGTCGAGGCGGCGTTGCGCGGCGGTCCGCCGATCCGGGCAAACATTCGGCTTGCGGTGGACTCAACCTATGACGCGCTGGCGTGGAGTGACGTGGCAGTTGTGGCCAGCGGAACGGCTACCGTCGAGGCAGCTCTTCTCGAGCGGCCCATGGTTGTCGTCTACCGTGTCTCGCCCGTGACGGCCTTTTTTGCGCGCTGGATGCTGGACGTGCCGTTCTACAGCATGGTTAATATTCTCGCCGGGAAGAAAATCGTCGAGGAACTGGTCCAGAAGGACCTCACGCCTGCCCGCCTGGTGAACGAGCTGGAAAGACTGCTCGATGCGGACGCCGGCAGCGCACAGGGTGAGGAGCTGCGGAGGGTCAAGGAGCGGCTGGGAAAGGCCGGAGCGATTGAACGCGCGGCCGCGATCGTGCTGCGGATGGCGGGAAATCCGGGGGCGGCGGCGGTGATCGCCGGGGCGGATACAACTGCCCGTGCCCTTCCATAATCCAATCCCACAGGAGAGAGATGCTGAAGAACACAGCCGAGCGAACCCGGGCCTTGGCGCCGTGCGTCGCAACGTGGAGCCAGCGGCGGGGCTCGCTTCAGCGGCTCCCTGCCGCCCTCGCGGCGCTCTTCTGTATGTGCTTTCTTGCGCCCCGGGCGCGGGCCCAAGCACCCGACGCCAGCCAGCAGTTCAAGGTTACCCACTACACGATTGACGCGACGCTCTATCCCTCAACGCACATGCTGGTCGCCAAGGCGCAGATCAGCCTGACGCCCGGCGCGAACATGAGCACACTTTCATTCCGGCTGGACAGCGCGCTGAAGGTGAAGAGCGCCTCCGGCCCCGGCAGCCAGGCAATACAGTACAGCCAGCAGGGCCTGGCGCTGACGCTCACCCCGGGCAGTCCGCTTCCCGCCGGTCAGCCCGCAACCGTAACGGTGGATTACGGCGGCGAGCTCACTTCGACGGATGGCAGCCCGGTGGAAGGGCTGAAGCTGGCTTACGTCGGCCCCGAGGGCTCTTACCTGTTGTACCCCTCGTGCTGGTTTCCGGTACGAGCTGACGGGCTTGACCGCTTCTCGGCGACGATGCACATCACGGTGCCTCAGGGCGAAACAGTAATTGCTTCCGGCAACTCCTCAGGCCCCATGTCTGCCGCAGGGGGCACGACGTACACGTTCATCTATGACCAGAACTCGTTCCCCGGCACCGTCATCGCTGGCAACTACATCGCTCATCCCGCTGCGGCCGCGGGCGTGAACATCACGCTTTACCTGAAGCAATCCGAGACCGGATACGCGGCGGCATACGGCACGGAGGCGGAAAAGGTTCTTGCCTATTACGCCAGCCATTTCGACGTGCTACCCACTCATCGGCTCGCGCTTGTTGAAATCGACAACGGCGCGGTCGGCGGCTACTCAGCGCCAGGCGTTGTGGCGCTTGCCGCGCGCGGTTTCACCGATCCGCCGGATGTCCAGTTGCTCGCTCACGAGATCTCCCACCAATGGTGGCGCTGCCTGGTGAGCCCGGCAACGCCGGATGACGCCTTCCTCGACGAGGGACTGGCCACGTATTCCGCCGCGTTGTTCATTCAAGACTCCGAGGGCGAAACGGCTTTCGAGAATCAAATGCACCAGATCTCGATCGGAGCCCTTACGCACGAAAGCGCGGCGCCCATCGCCCAGGCGTCGCAGTTGCACCCCTTCAGTCCGGAGTACGAGTCGGTAGTCTTCGACAAAGGCGCTATGGTGTTTCACATGCTCCGCTGGGTGATGGGCAACCAGGCGTTCTTCAACACCCTGAAGTCGCTGGCTCACCAGTACGCGTGGCAGCCGGTAAGTACTGCGGATTTCCAAAAGCTGGCGGAAGCAAGCGGTAAGCAGTCGCTCACCTACTTTTTTGCGCAATGGGTTGACTCAACCGGAGTGCCGCAGTTCAAGCGGCAGTGGGCCGTGTATCGCACACAGCACGGTTATCAGGTTGTTGGGAAAATGCAGCAGGACCTGGACATCTTCCGGATGCCGGTGGATATCCGCGTGTACGTGCAGGGCAGCCGCCCGGTGAATCAGCGGATTGAGATGGTCGGCACGACGGCGGATTTTACAGTCAACACGCCGCGGCGCCCGCTGCGCGTCGTGATCGATCCGGCCAGCGATATCCTGAAGTACACGCCCGAGACGAAAATCCAGGTAGAGATGGCGCGCGGCGATCAGCTCGCGCAGGCGGAGGAGTATTTCGCGGCCATCGACCAGTACCGCAAGGTGCTGCAGGATAATCCGAACAACTCCCTCGCTCACTACCGCATTGGCGACGTCCTTTTCACGCTGCACAACTACAACGCCTCGCTGGAAGAGTTTCAGGATTCGCTGAACGGAGACCTGCAGCCGCGCTGGGTTGAAGTGTGGAGCTACTTGAAGATCGGCGAGATTTTCGACGTGATCGGCCAGCGCGACCGCGCCCTGAACGAATACGAGCGCGCCTTGCACACCAACGACAATACCCAGGGGGCGTTAGACCTTGCTAACCGTTACCTGCAAAAACCCTACACGCAGCAACGCAATCAACTCGGCGGATGAGCAGACGGCAGCTCAAATCTCATATCAAATCTCAAATTTGGGCTTTCAAATTTTAGCGCCCGTTTTTCAATCTCAGAGACCTATCCATTTCGCTCTAGTAAGACACTGCGTGTTGTGGTGTCGTGGCTCTTCTCAGCATTACATCTTGCGTCTACGCGAGCGAGAGGGATAGACCTCCAGTCTCAAATATAGTGGTTACGAGAGCGAAGTGGATAGGCCTCTCACTACAATGCAATTCACTTCCCTTTGCAGACGATTGACATTGCCGGTTTATCTCGCCGGTGCCCTCAAGCTGGAATGACCTGATAGTTCGTAAATCTCATTCCCGGCCAGCAGAAATGCGCCGGTATCGAACTCGCTCGTGCTGTTGCGCGCGATGCGGTCTGGCTCGGATTCCACGGGCTGCCCCCAAAGAACCTTGCCCTCCGGGCTAAGACTTTGGGTCAAGCCAGTCCACGCCTTCTCGACGAAGGGGAGGTAGTCCTCACGGTTCAACACCCCGTGATTAATGCCCCAAGCCAGTCCGAAACAGAATAAACCCGAGCCGCTGATGCAGCGCCCGCAAGCCGAACCGCCGCCTGGCTGGGAACAAACACCCTCCAACTCCTGTACACAGCAACAACTTCCACACTCGAACAACGCCCGCCAGTCGGTTGCAGGACGGTGCTCATCGGCTTTCAATTACCCACAAGTTTGGCC
>JBOGJW010000393.1:0-6220 GCA_050745245.1 Terriglobia bacterium
TGTTACAATAGAGGCAGTAGGACGATTGGAGCACGCCATGCGAGAGCCGGTAATTATCAGCGCGGTTCGCACCGCCGTCGGAAAATTCCAGGGGGCGCTCGCACCGCTCTCGGCGGTTGAGCTGGGCGCTTGCGTAGTGCGCGAGGCCGTGCGCCGGGCGGGGATTGCTCCGGGCGCTGTCGATGAGATCATCATGGGCAACGTCATCTCCGCAGGGCTGGGACAGAATCCCGCGCGTCAGGCAGGGCTGAACGGCGGACTCGACCCGCGCGTGGCCGCGCTCACCATCAACAAAGTCTGTGGCTCGGGATTGAAAGCCGTGGCGCTGGCGGCGCAGGCCGTCGAGACCGGCAATTCCGGGATCGTGGTCGCTGGCGGTATGGAGTCCATGACGAACGCGCCGTACCTCTTACCCGACCTGCGCGGTGGACACCGGATTGGTCACGCCCAGGTGATCGACTCGATGATTCAGGACGGCCTCTGGGATGCCTACGAGGACTTCCACATGGGGCAGACCGCCGAGCTGGTGGCGGAGAAATATAACATCTCCCGCAAGCGGCAGGATGAATACGCGCTCGAAAGCCATCGGCGCGCGACGCGCGCTATTCAGAACTGCTGGTTCAAGGAACAAATCGTTGCCGTTCAGGTCCCACAGAAGAAGGGCCAGGCCACCGTATTTTCTACCGACGAATCGCCGCGCGCCGACACCTCGCTTGAGCTGCTGGGCAAGCTGAAGCCCGCGTTCAAGCCGGGCGGCACCGTAACCGCCGGAAACGCGCCCGGTACAAACGACGGCGCGGCCGCGCTGGTGGTCACCTCCGCCGAGCGCGCGCGGGAACTGGGAAGCAAAATTCTGGCGCGGATCGTGGCGCAGGCAGTGAGCGGCGTCGAGCCGCGCTGGGTGATGATGGCGCCGGTAAGCGCGATACGTGCGCTTCTTGAGAAGGCGGGCTGGAAGCTCGAAGACGCTGATCTGATCGAGCTGAACGAGGCTTTCGCCGTGCAGGCAATTGCGGTGATGCAGGAGCTTGGGCTGGACCCGGAGAAGACCAACGTGAACGGCGGGGCAGTCGCCCTCGGGCACCCCATTGGCGCGTCGGGGGCGCGCATCCTGGTGACGCTCCTTTATGAGATGGCGCGCCGCCGCGTGCATCGTGGCATCGCTGCGCTCTGCCTTGGCGGAGGAAATGCCGTGGCGCTGGCCGTGGAGTCTGTGTAGCGCAGCAGAGCCTGATTGCCGCAACTAAACGGCGTTTACAGTCATTCCCGCGAAGCGTGTCATCCGCGCAGGCGGGGAGCGCCGAAGCTGTGTAGCGCGGCAGTGCATTATTGAGGTCCGCGGCTTTTTGTACGAATCGCGGACCTCAGAAGCGGAGGTCCGCGCTACCGGGCGGTGTCAGCCGTGCCGTCCCGAGGATGACTTGATCTCTGCGGCGCGCGCGTTGAGCGCCGAAAGAATGTCTCCCTTCGTGACGATTCCTTCCAGCTTGCCGTCCGGCGCAGTCACCAGCAGCATGTGGCGTCCGCTTTGGCTCATGAGAAGGCGCAGCGCCTCGGTGAGATCGCAATCGCCAGGCACCTTAGTGACGCGCCGGTAGGTCAGATCGCCCACCTTTGTCTGATTCCATTTTTGGGGCGGCACGCTTCCCAGCTCCCACAGCGAGATCACTCCCACCAGTTGATGATCCTCATAGACCGGAAACGCGGCGTGGCGATGATGTGACGTAATACTGTCCGCAAACTCGCGCAGGCTGGAAGAGGCAGGCACGGAAACGATCTGCTTCTGCATCACCTCTTGGACCGGAATGCGCCACAGCTCGGGGACGTGGACGCCTTCGTGCAGCCGCTGGTCGCCGGAAACCGAAGCTTCGCCGGAAACCGCGTAAGCCACGGCGGCGCCAATCAGCGCCGGAATGATATAGGAGTGCCCGCCGGTGGCTTCCGCCACGAAAACGACAGCCGTGAGCGGCGTCTTATACCCGCCGGCGATGAATGCCGCCATGCCCACCGCGGCGTAGAGGTCGAGCGACGGGCTGTGCACCACGGCCTGCGCAAAGGCCGTCCCAAACGTGCCGCCCGTGAGGAACAGCGGCACGAACATTGAACTGACGCCGCCCGCGCCGAGCGAAAACAGCGTGGCCGCGAGCTTCAGAAATCCAAACACCACCAGCTCCACCGTGCTGTGCGCGTGCAGCAGGATGTCCGGCACCGCCTCGTAGTTCGGCCCCACCGGGATCAGGTTTCCGGGGAAGATTGAAATGAAGACCAGCCCGCAGACGCCCGTCAGAATGCCGCCAATCGCCATCTTCACCCAGTGAGGGATTGCCGTTTTCACCGCAAATGTGCGGACGCGCCGGAACGTGATGTCAAAAGCCATGGCTATAGCGCCGCAGATCACGCCCAGCAGCGCACACCAGAGCAGGTCTTTGCCCGTAAACGTGGTCCCGGCGACGAAGTCGAACACCGGCGCGGCGTGCAGGAAAGATGCCAGAGTGGCATAAGCCACGACGGAAGAGATAATCGAAGGCAGCAGCGCCTCGTGGGCGAGGTCATCCTTGTAAGGCATCTCGATGGCGAAGATGATCCCCGTCAGAGGCGCGCGGAAGACCGCCGCCATGCCTGCCGCGGCGCCGCTGATGAGCAGGATGCGGCGGTCCCGCGGCTCCAGCCGGAAGCGGTGCAGCTTCACCCAAAGCCAGGAGCCGAGCGCGCCTCCGCCATAGATGCTGGGCCCTTCCAGGGCCGCGCTGCCGCCGAATCCCACGCTGGCGATGGCGGCGAGGAGCTTCGGCACGAACGGGCGCATCTGAACGTCGCCCTGGTGCTCGTGGTAAGAGCGGATAATCTCCTCAGTGGAGTGCTCGTCGGGGTCGGGCGTCAAGTACTGCATAATCAGCCCGGCGATGACGAAGCCGAGCAGAATGCCGGGGATAATCACCACGGGGTGGCGAAGGTAATAGTGGAGGAGCGGTGGCCACATCCAATAGAGGATGATCTTGGCGATGAGCGTCACCACCAGGCCGGTGATCACACCGAGGATGGGCGCGATCACCAGCCACTTGTGGATGTCGCGCGAGTAGGTTGCGGAAAGATCCTCGTGGACGAGCGCCGTATACTTCCGAAGGAGCGGGTGCTCCAGGATCTTTGTTCTGACGTTCGCCATGGAAGAAGATGCTGCGGGCCTTCGCTGCCGGTCCTCAGATAATCATAACTGCGTTCTGGAGGGATGCTCTGGGAAAAACCAGTTCACTTGCAGCCGGGTTAATGCCTCAGCTTCGGCCGCCTAGAGGCGGCTTTAGGCCGCCATTTTTTTAAAGGCTGGCGTTTAGGGCTTTGGCCCGCGGAAGTTCATGAAAATGGCTCCTAGCCTGGCCCCAGCCGTGTTGCATTGTATCAGGGCATGGCTTCAGCCATGCCGCAAGCCGCCGAAAGAAGCGGGCTTCAGCCCCTGGTTTTCTTTTGACAGCACAGCAGCGGCTAAAGCCGGATTTGGATGGCGCGCTGAATCGGCACGACTAAAGTCGTGCCCTGATACACGGCCCTACCGAGGATTTTCGATCCTGGCGGGATAAACCCGCCGCTACGTCGCCGCCCACTGCTGAGACATGACCAATCAGGATTAATCACAAATCCGAAATCGAAAATGCTCAGACTTCCAGAATCACCGGCAGCACCATGGGCCGCTTGCCGAGTTCCTGATCGAAGAAGCGGCGGAGCGCCGAGCGAATCTTGTCCTTCACAACTCCCCAGTCGCCCTTCTCTTCAACGTTGGATTTTTCCAGGGTTTCGCGAATCATCTGGCGCGCTTTTTCCACCAGGTCTTCGGCGTGTTCGAGCGGAACGAAGCCTCGCGAGACGATCTCCGGCGCGCCTTGGAGCACGCCGGTGTATTTGTTGATGGCGATGATGGGGATGACGATGCCCTCGGCGGAAATCTTGCGGCGCTCGCTGAGGATCGTGTCACCCACTTCGTCGAGCGTGCCCTCGTCAATGCAGATGCGGCCGACGGTGACCCGTCCATTGCGCCGCGCGCCCTGGGCGTCAAATTCCAGCACGTCGCCGCTTTCGAGCAGGAACGTGTCGCCCGAAACCGCCGCCAGCTCTTTCGCCAGCTCGCGGTGGCGGCAAAGCTGCCGGTACTCGCCGTGGATCGGAATAAAATACTTCGGCCGCACGAGGTTCAGCATCAGCCGGAGCTCTTCGGCGCTGCCGTGCCCGGAGACGTGGACGGGCGGGTGGCTGCCATCGTCATAGTGAACGTGGGCGCCGCGCCGGTAGAAGTGATCCATCATGCGGAAGATCGCCTTCTCGTTGCCCGGAATCACGCGGGCGGAGAGCACCACGTCATCTCCGGGCCCGACCGCGATCCACCGGTGGCGCTCCACGGCGATGCGCGCCATGGCGGACATCGGTTCGCCCTGGCTCCCGGCGACCACCAGGGCCACATCGCGCGGCGGCAGATTACGGGCCTCCTGCGGCTGCACCAGCAGGCCCGGCTCAATGTGAAGGCGCCCCATCTCCAGCGCAAGTTCCGAATTGCGGAACATGCTGCGCCCGATGAAGCAGAGGCGCCGCCCGTGCTCGCGCGCGAGCTCGGCCACAATCTGCATGCGGTGCATCGAGGTGGAGAAGCAGGAGATCAGCACGCGCCCGCGACTCTCCGCCATCACCTCGGAAAGCCGCTCGCGGACGCCGCGCTCCGAAGGCGTCATGCCGGGTCGCTCGACGTTGGTTGAGTCCGAAAAGAGCGCCAGCACGCCCTTGCGCCCGTACTCAGCCAGCGTGTGAAGATCGCTCACGCGCTGGTCCGTGGGCGTTGGATCGAGCTTGAAATCTCCCGTATGAATTACGGTGCCGAGAGGGGTGCTGATGGCGAGCCCGCCCGCGTCAATAATGCTGTGCGTCAGGTGGATGAACTCGATGCGGAACGGCCCAATTTCGAAGGGAGCGTTCGGGCGCATCTCCCGCAGGTCGACCGCCTCTTCCATCCCGTGCTCGCGCAGGCGCGAGCGCGCCAAGGCCAGCGTGAAGGGCGTGCCGTAAACCGGCGCGTCTACTTCGTCCAGCACGTAGGGCAGCGCGCCGATATGATCCTCGTGCCCGTGCGTCAGGATGATAGCCCGCAGGCGTTCCTGGTTCTCCCGGAGATACGAGATATCAGGGATGACAACGTCGACGCCCAGCAGCTCGGCGTCCGGAAAAATGACCCCGCAGTCGACCACGATGAGGTGATCGCCAAACTCGAAGGCCATCATGTTCATGCCGAACTCGCCCAGGCCTCCGAGCGGGACAACTCTTAATTTACCTTCAGTGTGTGGAATAGCGATGTCTCCTGAGAATTCTCATCCTAGCATACCTTCGCGGCCGGTGATGCGCAGGAGGAGGCGTGATGGAGGAAATGGCGAATGGTGAATTATGAATGCTGAATTCTGAGTTCTGAGAAGACCTATGCGTTCTGGACTACGAGCGCTTGCCTATAAGGCGGGTGGCCGTAGCGGCAGGACCGTTGCCAACGCGCTGACGGTAGGAAATAGGGAATAGACGAACGGACATCGATTCACCACCGGATCTGCACCCCGAAGATCAGCCGCGGTCCCGTCTTCTCCCAATCCGAATCCCGAATCGGTGCGTAATTCCAGAAGTCATTGATTCCGCATCGTTTCCTGGCTTCGCTTCGCGCTTGGCCGTTCAGTGGTAACCACGGTACGATCTATGTGCCGTGGGTTTTGCCGGCAACACAAAAGCCCACGGCACGAAAGCCATGCCGTGGCTACCCTGCTACGAACTCCGCTTCGTCCCGGTTCGATGTTTGGGCGTGCCGGTCGCGGCGTCAAGGGTCTGCGATGAACGCCCCGCTGCGTGGGGCGCCCTTAACTCCGCGCCTGGCACGCGGGCGCGATGGTGTCGTAATGCCTCAGTTTCGGGCGCGGATGGAGCGGCGGGTTTATCCCGCCATCCAAAAATGGCGGCGTAAAGCCGCCTCTACGCGCCTGAAACTGAGAACGTGTGAAAAAATCGAGAAAATTTGTTGACTAGCTATGTGGGTATGATATACTGACTCCAGCCGGATTTCCGGTGGGGAGGCCAGTGTGGCTTACCAGTGCACTGTTCAGGTGATCCAACGGGGCGGCAAGAACCGCCCATGGTATTTGATCTGCCCCGCGCCCTTGGCCCAAGCCTTGGAGAGTGAAAAGGGCGAAGTGATCGAATGGGTGGTGGA
>JBOGJW010000394.1:0-6403 GCA_050745245.1 Terriglobia bacterium
GGAGGAGGGCGGGGGGAGAGTTGCGGTTGGGAACAGCGGCGATATACATGACTTCTATATATCGCACATATCCTATCATGTCAAGCTACATATTTAATAATACATGACTACATTTGCGCGCCTGTAAACGAGCAAGTCGTTTGGATAGAACCACATCGCCAAATCGCAACGAGGAAAATCCGACTGTTCTCCTTATTCCACCTGAGCTTTAAACGAGAATATCGGATCGACGTCCACTGGGATGTCGCGCGTGTTCTTGAGCGCAGCGGTGAGATCAGGCGGCATCACGTCATAGCGTTTGAACCAGGCTTCGGCGCGCCCGCGATCGCCGGTGGCCTCGATCTCGAGCAGGATCTTGGCCAGGTTCGTGATGGTCGCCGGCATTTTCGCAAAGTCGGCGTAGTAGCGTTGGGTCGCCGGGTTGCGGCGGATCGCGCCCTGCTCAACGAGATAATTGAACTCCATCATCTCCGCCTGCCCGTGCGCCTCCGCGATGCCGTAGCGCAGCGTCCGAAAGAGCCCGGCCAAGTAAGAAGCGTAGTCGCCATTGAGCTCGTCCGGCGGTAGCGCGCCATGCGTGCTGAGCCACTGCAAGCCGTACATGCCCACCACGTCGGCCTTCGCCTCTTCAAGACCTGAATAGATCGGCCCGATCGAGGTGCGGATGTCCGCCTGCTGACCATTCACGCGCGCGAACGCGGGCCCGAGGCCGTGTGAAATCTCGTGCAGAATCGTGCAGGCCAGGTAGCCCTCGCCCGAAACCTCCGCGGCCTGCTGCGGCTCCATCAGGCGCCAGGCGAGTGGCAGAATTACGTAGGTGACACGCGCATCCATGAAGTTCTTGAAGAAGATCTTTTTGGTTCCCTTTTCGGCGTGAATGCGGGGATCGTTGGGCAGGTTATCGGCCACGGCCTGGTAGCCGTGCCGCAGGTCGCCGGCGCGGAACGGGCTGTCCACCACCTCCATTGGCGAGAGGCGGCCCTTGAGCGGCGGGCGGTCGTTGGCGGCGACCGGTAGCGCGTCCTGAATTTGGGGAATGAACTGCTCGTAGATCGCGAGCTTGCGGCTCGCCGCGTCGTTGCGGATCAACACGGCGGCGCCGTAAGAGGTCTTCACGCCGAGAACGTCGTCGAGATAAGTTTCGTAGGGCGCGAAGATCACGTCAATTTTCGGGGTCTTCAGATCGAGCCAGGCAAGGTCGCTCGGATAATAGTTGTCGGAGAGCAGAGCGTCCGCGCGCATTCGCAGAAATCGCGCGAACGCCGCATCATCGCTCAGAGCGGCGGCTTCGCGGAGGCGCCCGGCAGCGCGTTCCAGGAAGGGCTTATAGGCTTCGGCGTAGGGAATCGCATCGAGCGCGCTGCCCTTCCTGCGGATGATCGTATAGGGGCTGTAAATTGCCGACTTCTGGGCCGGACGCTTCCTTACGTATTGCTCAATCTCCTGCCGGGTGAGTCCGCGGGGGTAAAGACCGCAGTCGGGCGAATACGGCTCGGCGCCCACGAAGGGCGCATTGTTGTCGAGCAGATCAAAGCGGCTGCCGTTGATGATGAGCATGCGGCGGATCTTCAACGCAAGCGGGTTAGTGCTGCCACCAAGCCTCTTTAGAAGTTCGAGGCCATCGGGGTCGCTCTGCCGCCAAAAGATATCGTCAAGGTCCTGCGATGCGTCCACCAGTTTTTCTACCATCTGGCGTTGTGCCGGCGCCAGCGCCCCGGCATCAAACGGCATCTTTACCGGACGCCACTTCGCAAGCTGCGCGTTGAGATCGGGTGCGACCGGAGGCAGGCCGTTTGTGGCCGGCGAATGGCTTTGCTGCGCGAATGCAGACATGGCAATAAGCGTGATGGCGAGATAGCGCAACATAATTTAAGCGTCAATTGGGAGGGGTCACGCAGCCTTAGCTGGCTGCGAATGGGTCATGGCGTTCTAACGCGATGCGCGATTTCGGAGCCGAACTGCAGAAAGTGCTTCACGTTCCAGGTGTAAATGATTTCCGCCTGTGCCTTCAAAGCGCAATGAGCCAAAAGCGCATCGTAAAGCACGCCGCCGGCAATACCAAGGGCGGCGGCATTTTTCACGAGAGCAAAATATTCCTCGCTGTCGAGCGCCACCAGCGTTAGTCGCTCGCGAAGGTTTTCGAGAAAGAGCAAAACCTGATCTCCGCTTAGCCGATGCCGGCCGGGCAGCCGGGTGAGCGTGGCGTATACTTCCGCCAAGCTATGCGCGCCGCAGCAGCCTCGCGCCTTATCGGCCTTAATGAATGCTCTAAGGCTGGGGTCGTGCCGTTCGTGATCTTCCATGAAAACTGGGATCAGTGCGGACGTATCGAAAAACCACTTCAACGGCTCCTCCCCAGGTTTTCCTCATCGCGCTCACGACGTACCTGGCGCAAGGTTTCCCGGACGGTTTCATCCGGCAACGGTTCTCCAGACGAGAATACCCAGACGCCGTGTTTCTTTCGCAGCGGCGCGTTGCCCCGGACCGGGCGGAGCATGATCTGTTCGCCCGAAGTTTCGGCTTCCAGGATGTCGCCGGGAGCAAGCTGAAGCTCCTCGCGCACTGCCTTCGGGAGAATGATTCGGCCTGCCTTGTCCACCGTCAGTCTCGTTGTCATATTGGCATTCTATAATGGAATTTGCCATCATAAAATGGCATACACGGAAGTCTCTCGTCATCCCGGCAATGCCCGACGCCGGCCGCTACACGCGGTTTATCACGCTCGCGAGATATCCGGCCCCGAAGCCGTTATCGATGTTGACCACGGCGATATTCGAAGCGCAACTGTTCAGCATCCCGAGCAGCGCGGCCAGGCCGCTGAAGCTCGCGCCGTAGCCTACGCTGGTGGGGACGGCGATCACCGGCACGCCTACGAGGCCCGCCACAACGCTCGGCAGCGCGCCTTCCATTCCCGCCACGCAGATGATGATGCGCGCGCGGCGCAGCATATGGCTCTCGCCGATCAGCCGGTGAATGCCGGCGACGCCCACATCATAAAGCGACTGGGCGCGATTGCCCATCGTCTCCGCCGTAACCAGCGCCTCTTCGGCCACGGGAATGTCCGTGGTGCCGGCGGAGATCACCAGGATTTCGCCCTTGCCGCGCACGGCGCGGTCGGCGCGGATGGCGATGGCGCCAGAGAGCGGGTGGAACTCGGCCTTCGGGCTAAGCTTTCGGATGCGGTCGAAGAGCGCCTGGTCGCCGCGCGTGATCAGGACGTTGTGCTTCCGGGGCAGCATCCGCCGGACGACGCCTTCCACGTGCTCCGGCGTTTTGCCGCGCCCGAAGATCACCTCGGGAAAACCCTGCCGCAGCGAGCGGTGATGATCAATCTTGGCGTAGCCCAGATCCTCGTACGGGAGGTCGCGCAGGCGCTCCACGGCATCATCAACGCCCAGCGTCCCGCGCCGGACCTGCTGCAGCATTCGCTTGATCTGATCGGCATCCATCGGTGTAAGGAATCCAGTATAACAGCCGCTCGATCAGTCCTGTCGCTTTGCGGCGGGCGCCGCCTCTGGGAGCGAGGCCATCTGGCGGGCCTCGGGGTCACGCCGCGAACGGCCAGTCGGCGCGACGGCGCGCCCGCACCAAGTAAGCGGCAGTTCCGGCCACCAGCACCGCCAGCGCGAACTCAAGCGAGCGCCGCGCCGCGGTGCCGAGCACGTAAATCCACCCCAGCAGCGACACGATTCCCGGCAGCGGATAGAACCACATGCGGAACGGCCGCTTCATGTCCGGCCGGCGCGCGCGCAGCAGGAAAAATCCGATCGTCTGCGGAAGGTACTGGATGAGCACGCGCACGGCGATGAGGCTGCCGATGACCTCGGCCAAATTGCCGAGGCTGAATACCGACGCGATCACGCCCAGCGTGATGAGCGAAACGAACGGGAATTCCCCTTTCGGGTGAAGTTTTTTGAACGCCGCGAAAAAGTTGCCGTCTTCCGCCGCCCGGTACGGCACGCGCGAGTATCCCAGCAGCAGCGAAAAAACCGAAGAAAAGGCGATCCAGAGCAGCAAAATGCTCATCACCTTGCCCGCCGCCGTCCCTTCCAGCTTCTCGATATAGACCGACGCAGCGAATTTGGTGGTCAGGAGGAGATGCCAGGGAATTACGCTGACGAACGAGCAGGTCATCAATATATAGAGCGTGCCCACCAGCAGGATTGAGCCCATGATCGCCCTCGGGATCACACGCCCCGGATCGCGGATTTCTTCGGCCAGGTAGCAGACGTTGTAGTAGCCGAAATAATCGTAGAGCGCGTACAGTGTGGCGTGACCGAGAGCGGCAAAGAAGACCCAGTTCAGCTGAAACGCGTGCGGTGGGAAGGCGAACAGCCGAGCCGCGCTGAAGTGCGGCACGCCGGAGATGATGATCCAGAGGCAGCCGGCGATTACGCCGCCTGCCAGCACCACCGAAATGCCACCAATCACGCCAATCCGGCGATACAGCACCACGACCAGCAGGAGGGGAAAGGCCGCAGCCACCAGCCGGATTTCGCCGTGCGTAAATCGCGGCACGAGATAACGCAGATAATCCGCAAAGCCGATGCTGCCGCTGGCGATCGAGAGCGGCGCGGAAAAGATGATCTGCCACACCATCAGGAAGGAGAGCCAGCGGCCGGCTCCCGCGGGGCCGTAAGCCTCGCGCAGATAGTTGTAGCTGCCGCCCGCCTGCGGCATGGCCGCGCCGAGTTCCGCCCAGACCAGGCCGTCACAGAACGCCAGCAGCGCGCCCACCAGCCAGCCCAGCATCGCCTGCGGCCCGCCCATCGTCGCCAGAAAAAGCGGAATGGTGATGTAGGGCCCGATGCCCACCATGTCCGTGACGGCGAGCGCGGTCGCCTGAATGAGGCCCAACTCTCGGCGCAAGGCAGGAGAAGCGTCCGGCAAAAATCACCTCTGAAGTCGCAAAATTGGCCGCCGCGCGAGACCGTCGGATCGCGGCGCAAACCCTAACAATACCTCATACCGGCGTCTTCTGTTCCGTGGTGACCGTGCGCAGGCGCCTTGACAGGCGGCGATTGCATTTTCGCTGCGGCCGAAAGGCCGCGCCTACACAACAGTGAACTGGTAAACTCAAGCTCATGAAAATCGATTCGCAGAATGGCTGCATCAAGCTGGCGCTCATGCTGAGGCCCGATGAGGTTTCCAGAATCAAACTGGCTGCGCAGCTTGGCGTAAACAACGTGATCGCCAACGTCATGGAGGAGCTTGACAAAGTTCCGCGCACCCAGTATCTCGACGTGCTGGCGAAGTTCCAGGGGCAATGCAAAGCGCTGGGCCTGACGATTGCAGGCGTGGAAAGCCACCCGGTAAGCGCGGAAAAGATCAAGCTCGGACTCCCCGGCCGCGACGCTGAGATTGAGAACTATTGCGCGGCGATTGAGGCGCTTGGCAAGCTCGGCATTCCGATGGTCTGCTATAACTTTATGGCGGGCATCGGCTGGTGCCGCACCAGCGTGAGCGTCCGCGGGCGCGGCGGCGCATTCACCAGTGAGTTCGATCTCGCCGCCGCCGAGCGGCAAGGGCCGACCGAATGGGGCGAGGTCAGCGAGCAGAAAATCTGGGAAAACCTCGAGTACTTTCTCAGGGCGGTGATTCCGGTGGCGGAGAAGGCGGGCGTGCGAATGGCGCTTCACCCCGATGATCCGCCGATCTCACCACTGCGCGGTATTGGACGCATCCTGACCAGCGCTGCCAATTTCCGGCGAATGCTTAAAGTCGCGCCCAGCCCCGCCAGTGGCATCACCTTCTGCCAGGCGAATTTCAAATTGATGGGCGAGGACCTAAAGGAGCTGGTGTGCGAGTGGTGCGGCGAGAAGAAGATCTTCTTTGTGCATTTCCGCGACGTAAAAGGGACCGCGGAGAATTTTGTCGAGACATTTCACGATAACGGGCCCACCGACATGGCCGGCATGATGCAGGTCTATTATGACGCGGGATTTGCCGGGCCCATGCGGCCGGATCATGCGCCAACGCTCGAAGGTGAGTCGAACGAGAACCCCGGCTATGAAATCCTCGGGAAGATTTTCGCCATCGGGTACATGAAAGGAATTATGGTCCGAGCCGGCATCCCGTACGCATGACCGGAATGGGGGCGTTGCTTCCGGCCCGCATGGAGCAGAAGCCGCAGACCTCAACGGCGGAGGGCTGCATTGCAAGATCGTAATTTCTTGCTTTTTTAGCAAAGATTTTGGATGCCTGCCGCCACCGCCACCGATGTCACCCCCGCGAAAGCGGGGGTCCATTAATGAAATGGATTCCCGCTTTCGCGGGAATGACTGAAAATGGCGTTTGGTTGCGGCCGCAAGACCGTGCTGTGCTACCCATACTCGCGCGGTTTTCAGGTCAGCCTAGTGTAAACGCGCCCCATCTTTATCCGCAACCTGCTACACTATAGATA
>JBOGJW010000395.1:0-3673 GCA_050745245.1 Terriglobia bacterium
GGATGATGCGGGCGCCGGCGCTGTGGAAAAAACTGTGGAAAACCCAAGCGACTCGGCTTATCAAAAGAAACACCCCATATATTAGAAATGTAAAATAACCCTAAAGTTACTGGGCCCAAAGCGCTGATAATCCACGTGTTATTCGCTTCGGCGCGGGCTTGGGTCGTTTTTTTCGTACCTTTGCAGCCTATAAAAGAGGCCTTAATACCGGCCGAGTTTTGCACAATCCTGGGGCAGCCACTTCGCCCTCGCGGCTAGCCTGCGGGCCCTCGGGAAGCCGGGTGAAATCAGCCGGCGCAGCGCCGTGACTAGATGTCTAGGCTAATAACGACATTCATAAACCCGCCGCCTTCCGGTAATGCGCGAGGCTTTCCTGAAAGGCCTGGTTGCCCGGATCAATGCGCAAGGCCCTGGCTTCGGTCTCCGCGGCCAGCTTGAACTGGCCGCTCGAAGCAAGAGCCGCCGCCAGCGTGTCGATAAAACTGGGTTGTTTCCACCCGGTCAACTGCACGGCCCGAATCGCGTGCTCAAGCGCCGCGCGAGGATTGCGCCAGCTCGGATCGCTGCACGTCGCGTAAAGCCACGCCAGATTGTTGAGGACGACCGGCGAGTTGGGCGCGAGCTTGAGCGCCTCGTTGTAGTGGTGGATCGCGGCACCGTACAGGCCCAGATTGGCGCAAATCTCGGCGAGCCTCTCCTGCAACTCGGGACTGGGCGGCAGGCGCTGTTCTGCTCGCTCGAGCACCTGGCGCGCCTTTGAGAGGTCGCCGCTTGCCTCATAGGCGAGGGCCAGGCGCAGGCTGTCTGGGACCGAGGCGGGGTTCAGGCGCAGCGCTTCCTGGAAATCCCGGATGGCGGCGGCGTAATCCTTCTGCCCCAGGTCGAGCAGCCCCAGCGCTTCATGGACGCGCGCATCGTCAGGGTCGATCCTGCGAGCCTCTTCGAGCAGCGCGCGCGCGCGGCTGTCCTGGTGCGCGCTGATCAATCGCGCGCTATCCGCCAGCAGGCGCGTAACCTGTTGGGTGTGGGTATAGTGGTTTGCCGTGGCTCCAATTGCCACCAGCACAATTGCGAGCGGCAGAATCACGATCCACTGCATTGCGCTCTCGCTCCAGTGCGGCGAGTTAACGTCTAAGCGAGCAGGAGGAATCAGTAGCGCGACGATGACACCGGTGGCCAGGCCGCCGAGGTGCGCCCAATTATCGATGTGCTGTACCAAGTGCCCGAAGATCAGGTTAATCACAATGACGACGAGAATGCCGATGCCGAACACGTCTTTCCAGCGCCGGGGCACCGTCTCCGGATGGAGCAGGCCCGTCACCAGCATCGCGCCGGCGATCCCGAAGATTGCTCCCGAAGCACCCGCCGCGATATGGGGCGAGGCCTCCATCGAAAGGAGCGAGCCGCCCATCCCGGAGAGGACATAAAGCAGCGTGAAGCGGCCGTACCCGTAGAGCGGCTCAAGGAAGCTGCCCAGCAGGTAGAGCGCGAACATGTTCACCAGAAGGTGCCACAGCCCGATGTGGAGAAACATGGGCATCACGAGGCGCCAGTATTGCCCCGCCCGGAACCAGGGGCCGAACGAAGCTCCAAACTCCAGCAGCACGTCCAGGTTTTTGGCGCCGCCGGCGCTCGTCATCAGCGCGAAGACGAGCACGTTAAATCCCACCAGGATGTACGTGGCAACCACCGGGTAGTATCGCCGGCCGCGGCGGTCTCCAGAAGGCGCGATGGGGCGAAGAATGGACCAGTCCATATCTATGCGGTCATTATCGGCTATTTTGCGCTGAAGCGGTTGATCTCAATCGCAGGATGTGGGTCTTGCCGCCGGCGCCCGCGTACGCCGGACAGAATAGCTGCGGCTATCGTGGTTCTCAACCGCCTGGAAGGGCCTGATCGCGCCGCGCGCGATAGTGGCTAGCCGAGAATTTGGATGGACAATGTCTGTTAAGGGGTGGCGCAGGGCGGCCTTGCAGCCGCAACCAAACCCCATTTACAGTCATTCCCGCGAAAGCGGGAATCCATTTCATTAATGGACCCCCGCTTTCGCGGGCGTGAC
This sequence comes from Terriglobia bacterium, assembly GCA_050745245.1. Classification (GTDB taxonomy): domain Bacteria; phylum Acidobacteriota; class Terriglobia; order UBA7540; family UBA7540; genus RH2-MAG17b. The sequence goes on from JBOGJW010000395.1 coordinate 2,060, forward strand.
GGCGGGCCGCGAGCACCCAAAATGTTTGCTAAAAAAACAAGAATTTACGGTATTGCAATGCACACGCGCATTTTGCGATGTGTGCGGCGCTTGAAAACCATACACACGGCAAAGAGCAATCACGCGTGCGCCGCCCGGATTATCCGTATACCTGTTCCGTGGACACGACGCTAGCGCCTTTCGACCGCCTGCGCGGGAGCGTGCAATCGCTGAAGCGCCCAATCCGCGTGCTCGCGGATGATCTCGTCCCCGCAGCCGGAAATGCGCCTCAGCCAGGGGATGAAACTCGGGTCGCCGGAGTTCCCGATAGCGACGCACAGGTTCCGCAGCCAGCCGCGGAACTTCGCGCGCTTGATGGGCGAGCGGGCAAAAACACGCCGGAACTGATCCTCGCCGATTGAAGCTAGCGCCGCCAGCGGAGGATTGAAGAGCGAAAAACGCGGCGGCGTATGGCGGGCGCGCGGCGGTGGCGCTTCCCTTGTCTCTTCCTGTGCGGCATCAATTCTGAGCGGCTGGAATTCCGGTCTCTCCGTCGTCGCAGCCTCTCTTCGGGGCGCGGCCGAGGACGAGCGCCGCGAGATTGAGGATCGCACCTCGCTCACCGAATTCCACGGGCACACATCCTGGCAGATATCGCACCCGTAAACATTGTTGCCGATCGCCGGCCGAAACTCCTGCGGGATCGAGCCCTTCAGCTCAATCGTGAAGTAGGCGATGCAGCGCGAGGCGTCCATAACGTAGGACGCCGTGAGCGCGCCCGTCGGGCAGGCGTCAAGGCAGCGCGTGCATGACCCGCAGCGATCCGGCGCCGGCAAGTCCGGAGCGAGCGCAAGGTTCGTGAGGATCACGCCCAGAAAGAACCACGAGCCTTTCTGCTGACTGATGAGACAGGTGTTTTTTCCGGTCCAGCCAATGCCCGAATAACGCGCGAAGGCCCGTTCGACGATGGGACCGGTATCCACGTACACCCGCGTTTCGATGCGCTCGCCGAGCAATTCAATCTCCCCGCGCAAAAGCTCGAGCTTCGCGCGCATCACCTCGTGGTAATCCGCGCCCCAGGCGTAGCGTGAAATCCAGGCTCGCGGCGGCGCCGGAGCCTGCGGGTTCTCGTCTGCTTCGGCGCGCATTTCGGTCGAATACGGCAGCGGCGTGTTGTAAACCAGCGCGGCGCAAACCACCGACTGGACGGACGGAAGAACGCAGCGAGGGTCGTCGCGTTTGGGATTGGCAAGGTAGGTCATTTGGCCGCCGTTTCCGGCAGCCACCCACTGGCGGGAAAATTCGAGGTCCGGCAAGGCATCGGCCGGCGCGATGCCCACGAGATCAAATCCAAGGGCAATGGCGCGCGCCTTGAGGAACTGTGAAGGATTCACGCGTTGCTAAGAGGTTGCTGAAAACCGTGTAGCGGCGGCTTTATGCCGCCATGCGACGATCGATCATACTGGATCGATGGCGATATAAAATCGCCGCTACGCCGCTTGGGCGGGGTTTTTCAGCAGCCTGCTACTAATACTGGGTTAAGTTTAAATTGCGTTTTCGGGCAACGTCTGTTACCTTGGCTGCATGAAGCCGCAAACCTTGAAAGGGCTTGATGTCCGGTTGATGCATTTTCTG
>JBOGJW010000396.1:0-3973 GCA_050745245.1 Terriglobia bacterium
CCGCGTGGACGGAAACTACGACCAGGTAAACCGCCTCTGCTCGGAGATCGCGGCGAAACACCCGTGGGGCTTTGTGAATGTGAACCTCCGCTCGTACTATTCCGAAGGCTCGAAAACGGTCGGCTACGAAGTCGCGGAGCAGCTCGGCTGGAAGTTGCCGGAAAACATTGTGGTTCCGATGGCCGGTGGCGCGCTGATCACGAAGGTTCACAAGGCGTTCGAGGACCTGAAGCGGCTGGGCTGGGTCGAGCCGATTCAAACGCGCTTCTTTGGCGCACAGGCCACCGGATGCAGCCCCATCACGACAGCGGCCAAGAAGGGCGATCCGGAAATTACTCCGCAGAAGCCGGACACGATCTGTAAATCGCTCGCCATCGGCAACCCGGCCGACGGCTATTTCGCCGTCAAGACCATCCTCGGAAGCGGCGGCGCCGGCGAGGATGTGGCCGACGGGGAGATTATCGAAGGCATCCGGCTGCTCGCGGAATGCGAGGGCGTCTTCACCGAGACCGCCGGCGGCGTTACCGTGGCGGTGGCGCGCAAGCTGATCCGCCGCGGGCTGCTCGACCCGCGCGAGCCGGTAGTGCTGGTGATTACCGGAAACGGGCTCAAGACGCTCAGCGCGGTCACGGGCCGGGCGGAAAGCGCACCCGCCATCCGGCCCAAGCTGGCGGAGTTCGAAGACCGTTATCTGGCGGAAACCGCGGCGGCGAGATGACGAGCTAAATCGCATAGCGCGGACCTGCGTGGTTCAGGTCCGCGGCCTTTTCTTCGGACACAAGCCGCAGACCTCAAACGCGGAGGTCTGCAGTGCGTTACCGTAAGTCCCCTTTTTAGCAAACACTTTGGAACGAGGCAGTGGTAGCCGCGGTCAACGGCATTTGGGTTGACCGTGGGTTTTAAACCTTGATAAAGGCCCACGGTCAGGAAAGCCCGCCGCGGCGGGATCGTGGCTGCCATTGCCCTGGCGTTTGGTTGCGGCCGCAAGGCCGCGCTGCACTACCCGCTCCCAACCGCAGCCTATGCCTAAGCGCATTTCGGTTCGCGTCCCCGCCACCAGCGCCAACCTGGGCTGCCTGTTCGACTGCGCCGCGCTGGCGCTCGCGCTCTACCTTGACATCCATATCTGCCCGCGCTCGGACGGCGTGGTGAGCGTGCGTTATCACGGCGTACACCCCGAGCGCATTGCCACTGGCGAGTCGAACCTGATCGCCCGCACGCTGAGCTGCACGCTCAGCGACTGGGGCAAGCACCGGGGGTTCGATATCGAGATCGAGAACCAGATTCCGGTTGGCGTGGGGCTCGGCTCGAGCGCGGCGGCGATCGTGGGCGGGCTCGCCGCCTGCCACTGGATCGCGGATAAAGTGCTTTTTGACGATGAGCTCATCGCGCTGGCCGCGCGCATCGAAGGACATCCCGACAATGCCGCTGCCGCCTGGCTCGGCGGCTTCACCATCTCCGCCCAGCTCGATCAGAAGATCGTCACCTATTCCTGCCCGGCGCCCGCCGGAATTCAACTTGTGGTGGTTGTGCCGGATTACCCGGTGCCGACGGAGAAGGCCCGGCAGGTTCTGCCGGCCAGCTACTCGCGCGCCGACGCCATTCACAACCTGCAGCGCGCTGCCGTGATCGCGGCAAAATTCTTCTCCGGAAAGGCGGACATTCAACGCGCCTTCTTTGATGACCGCTGGCACCAGCCGTATCGCGCGCCGTTAATGCCGGGGCTCGAGGAAGTGCTGGGAATGAAAGCCCCGAACCTGCTGGGCGTTTGTCTGAGCGGCGCAGGGCCGTCAATCCTGGCGCTGACGCGCGACAACGGCGCGGCCGCCGGGGAAGCCATCTGCAAGATTCTGGAGAAGCACGGAGTCTCCGCTGTAGCTCACCCCCTCGCGACCGACAACAAGGGCGCCAAAGGCTGGAGCGTTCCGGCGTGAGTGCGAAATGCTGTAGCGCCGGTGTCCTCACCGGCGATTTTCGACGGCCACCCAGAGGACCCAATCAAATCAGCGCCGGCCCAGGAAGCGCAACTGCGCCTGAAGCGTCCGGCCCTGCAAGGAGCTGTAGGTAAGAAACTGCGGCGAGTCGATGTTGTTTTCGACCACGTAGGGGTTGTGCCGCCCGGTAAGATCGTTAGCGCCCGCGCGAAGCTCCCAATTAAATCCCAGCAGCGGAATCCGGCGCTCGATTGCCGCATCCAGGGAGAAATAAGAAGGGAAGCGCCGTCCCTCGGGGCTGCCCACCAGTCGCTGGTTCTGATTGAAGACGCTGAAGGGAAAACCGGTGCGCTCGTCGGCGGTGTAGGCGAAATCGAATCCTTTCCACAGCGGCACTAGACCCCAGGACACGAAGCGGTTCGGCGAGTCCCACGGCACGGGCCCGCCGGTCTGCATCGCGAAGATCGGATTTTCCAGCGTGAAATTCAGAACGGCGTTCGAGCGCGCCGCCGAGCGCACGTAAGAGAAAAAGATGACGTGCCCTCCTCTGAAGCGTCGCCGCAGGATGACCTTGGCGGCGTCGTAACGTGCATGGCCGCGATCCCGCAACTCGTATCCCCCGCCCAGGCCGCCGGAGTCCTGGCTCCCCATGTTGAAATAAGCCCAGCCATCTCGCTCGCGCTTCTGTATAAATTCGGTGCGAAGGTAAATATTGCGCGGCAGCTTCTGCTCGACTCCCGCGCTCCAGTTCCAGACGCGCGGCTCCCTCAGGCCAGGTTGCAGGCGGAAAAACGTCTCCACCGGCGGACCCGGCGCGAGAACACCCCCGGCCTCATAGAAATAGTCGAGACGCTCTCCGCCCAGCGGCCGGGTGTAGAGCCCCAGGTTCGTGGCGTCGCTGTAAAGTCCGATGCCCCCCACTAGCTTGGTCGCGCTTCGGTTGCTCGGCATAAAGCTGGCGGCGATGCGTGGCGAAACGACCGCGTCGCGGACCAGCATGTCCCAGTCGATCCGCAGGCCCGGCTGAAGGAGAAGGCGAGGCGAGACCCACCAGCGGTCCTCGGCGTAGCCGCTCGCCTCGAGATCGCCAATTGCATAGGCCGCGCTCCCCGGAAACGCGACCTGCCGGAGCAGTGCGTCCTGGGTGTTCACCACCGAGAAGGGCCTGCGAAAGTAACCCTGACGATATCCCAGGCGCTCCTCGTCCGTTCCAAACTCGAAAGTGTGGCGGCCCAGCCAGTTCATCTCGGGCAGATACATGCTGGCGAAGGTCTCGGTGCGCGAGGCCAGCCCGCTAGACGATTCGAAATAATTTCCGCCGACGAAACCGGGGTGAACTGTGTAAGGCTCGTCGCCTAGGCTCGTCCCTCCCGTCTGCGAGCGCGTTACCGCGACGCCCGACTCGAGCAGCGCCTGGTCCGGCAGAAACATCTGGTCTTTCACCATCGCGATGTACGCCGAGTGAGTCGTATCCTCGGTGGAGGGCAGGGGAGTGAAGGGAGAAAGTCCGTTGTGCGGCGAGTGGAACTGGTTCACCAGCAGCGACGCGGTGAGGATGTTCGACTGCGATAGGTTCACCTGCGACTTCGCCAGGTTGCTGAAGCGCACCAGCTTGTTCTCGTTGGCGCCGGGCGGAAGCTCCGTCACCAGGTCGAGCCGGTACTCGCCATCGAAGCCATCCATGTACCAGGCTTTTCCGTTTCGCACCGGGCCGGAGAGAACCATGCGCGGAGTCCAGCCGTTCACGTGCAGCCCCTGCCGCTGCTGGATTGACGGCAGAAAGTTGACGCCCATGAACCGCATGTGATTGCCGCCCATGCCGGAATCGAGAGCCAGAATTCCTCCCGAGCCTCGCCCGTACTGCGCCGGGTAACGGCTGTCCTCGACCTCCACGCTGTTGAGAGCTTCGGGGGCAAGCCGGATGTTGAACTCGCGCGTCACCGGATCGCTAACGTCGAAGCCGTCGAGCTCATCCTTGGCCTGGCTCGCCGAGGCGCCGTCGATGTGAACCTGCCCGGTGGCGCGGGTGACCGAGCTGG
>JBOGJW010000397.1:0-4648 GCA_050745245.1 Terriglobia bacterium
GGGGAGAGGGTGGCGAACAGAGCGAGCCGGGTGAGGGACGCCTAACCGGAATTTTCGGAGCAGACTTCGACCCTTGAGGTCTGCGGCTTTTACGTAAGGTTCGCGGAAAAGCCGCGGACCTGAAAGCCGCAGGTCCGCGCTACCCCTCTTACGCCCGCCAGAAATGCAATGTCCTCAATTCGGCAATGGCGGCATGAAGCCGCCGCTACATATCTCAGCAAGCGCTACGCTGTTGGCGTGGCGGCAACACCCGCCGGACGAATATTCTGATTCACCCGGAAAAAGTTCTCCGGATCGTACCGTTTTTTGATCGCGGCGAGGCGCGTGTAATTCTCGCGGAACGCGGCCTGGATGCGCTCCTGCCCCTCATCCATCATGAAGTTCACATAGGCCCCGCCGGCCGAGCAGGGATGAAGGGCTTCCCAATAGTCCTTGCACCAAGCCGTGATTTTCCCCGCGTTGGCGGGGTCGGGATCGACGCCCACGATGACTTCGGCGAACCGGGCCTCGCGGAAACTGTAAGCCGTGTCGGTCCGGCCCACGCGTCCCGCAGCGCCATCGACCGGATAAAGATGCATCGTCGAGAGCATACTCGGGAGCTTTGAGCCGTGCTCCACGTGGCGGGCGATCGCCGCATCGCTCAGCTCCGTGAAATTGTCCGCGCGCCAGTACCACTGGAGGCCAGGAACAAAGAGGCCGTCGAACATGCTTTGCACCGCGGGAAACGGAGCGGGTCCCACGTGGTCCAGCAAAGGCTCGCCAGCATCGAATATCGGCTTCCGCGCAGCCTCGGTCTCTTCCGGCGTTCCGGTCGAGCACCACACAATTCCGCAGACCTTCTTCAGGTGGAGGTGCGGCGGAAACGGCGGCACGGGCGGAACGGTCAGGAACGCGAAGAAGCCGCTGAGGAACTCGGGCGCCTCGGCGATGAACTGGCGATAGGCCTTCAGCACTTCGCCGCCTTGTTCGATCGGCCAGAACGTGGGACCGAACTGAACCGTGCTGACCGGATAGAGACGGAATTCGAACGAGGTAACTACGCCGAAATTGCCCCCGCCCCCGCGGACGGCCCAAAAGAGGTCTGGATTTTCTGTGGCGCTCGCCGTGACGAAACGGCCGTCGGCAAGGATCATATCCACCGAGAGCAGATTATCAATCGTCAGTCCATAGCGCCGCGTGAGATAGCCGATGCCGCCGCCCAGGGTGAGCCCGCCAACTCCCGTGGTGGAGACGAAACCGGAGGGCGCGGCCATGCCGAAGGCGTGGGTGGCGTGATCGACGTCGCCCCATACACAGCCGGGTTCCACACGAACTCTTCGAGCCGCGGGATCCACGCGAATCCCTTTCATGCGGGAGAGGTCAATCACAAGCCCATCGCAGGTCCCGAGGCCGCCGCCGCTATGCCCGCCTCCGCGCACGGCGGTAAGGATATCGTTCTCACGCCCAAACCGGACCGCTGCCATCACGTCAGCAACATCCACGCAGCGCGCAATGAGCTGCGGGTGTTTGTCGATCATTCCGTTGTACACCTTGCGCGCCGAATCGTACCCGGCGTCGCCCGGCTGGATCAGCTCGCCTCGGAAGGAACTTCGTAATTGATCTGTGGTCTGGTCAGGCATAGATTCCTTTCTGTCGGAAGTTAACGACCGCAACTCTATTCCCCCCGGGATTCGCCTTTCCGTGCGAGATGCGGGCCCCGCGCAAAACGCCAATCCGCTCCGCACTTCCGCGGATGCGCCCCCCAGGATTTCTGGCTGTTTTGGAATTCAGATGAGTGAATAATAGCAACTACCTCCGGCGGAGTCCAATATTTTCCTTTCGCCACTCATCATGCTCTGCCTCAGGCGCGTAGAGGCGGCTTTAAGCCGTCATTTTTGGCTTGACGGGATAAGGCCCCCGCGATGTTTGCAAACTGGCGCATCATCATTGCCGCATTCTTTAGCTTGAGGTTGATTTTCAAGTGATGTAATATAAGCTTCGTTTAGTAGTCCAGGGAGATCGGGGCGGGCCTGGGAGCGGCGGGGAGCTTCAGGGCGGATAGCGCGCACCCGAACAAAGCACGGCTTTAGCCTGATAAAAGCTGAAATGCACGCTGGGTAGACGGCCGCGTTCATGGCGTCGAACCCGTCAATGCATCATTCGATCAAAAGGAGGTAATTTCGATGACAAAGAGAGTAACCATGCTCGTGGCGGCGCTCCTGGTGTTTGGCTGCTTTGCGTGGAGCGCGCAGCACGTCTTCTACGGAACCGTAAGTGACAGCAACTGCGGCGCCAAGCACTCGAGGGCTTCGGCAGCGGCAACGGAGTGCGTTAAGAAATGCGTCGCCGGTGGCGCCTCGTACGTCCTGGTTTCCAAGGGTCAGGTCTATAAGGTGGATCCCCAGGACAAATTTGCGGATTACGCCGGGCAGCGCGTTCGCGTCCATGGCACGCTGAACGGTGACACCATCACGGCGGAATCAGTTAGCCCGGTAAGCCATCATCACGCCATGGCCCCGAGCAGTGGCGGGATGTGAATCTCCATCTCTCCATCAGGAAGTCGCCTCACGACGGTGGCTTCCTGATGGGCCCACCGCCACACCGGCGGGGGCGCCCTTAAGAACGGACAGAGCGGGGTTCAGCGGTATTGGTCGGAATAACCCATTTTCCTCGGATGGCATGAACTCTTTTGGTCCCTTTTTAAGGCCGGGGTAGCGGCCCGGAAGGGCCGGGAGCCCTATTATTCGCAAGCTTCCGCACTGTTGTGCGGGGAAAGAGGTGAGCTGTGAAGAAAGCGATTCTGACTCTTACGGTTCTTTCCGTGCTCGCGGTGTGGGGAGGGGTTTCGGTTTTCGCGGGACAGAACGGAAATGCGGCGCCAGCGCAGGAAACTCCCGCTACCGCAGCGAAAAAGACCACACATCATCATCACGCCCACCATGCGGCGTCGCCCAACCTGACCGCGAAGTACGCCAAGGGTACGCAGGAGCTCTCCGGTAACATTTCCATAGTGGACGCGGGGCAGAAGGTGGTCGTGGTGACGGATTCGAACGGCGTTCCGTTCGATCTTAAGGTCACTCGCGGCACGCGCATCGAGGTGAACGGCCAGAAATCAACCCTCGACGCCCTTTCGAACCAGACGGATAAGCAAGCCACGGTTAAATACCGCGACGGGCTCGATCGAGGCCTTATCGCGGAAAGCATCCAGGTAAGCGGATAAAACCGAACCCTGCAAGTTCGGGTAGCGCGGACCTGCGCTTTTCAGGTCCGCGGTTTGTCCGCTCCGGCGCGAGCCCGGGTGAGGCGTATAGCATATTCATGCCCGGTGAATCGCCTCCAGCAGCTCAGCCCCGGTGATCTGGCAGGTGCCGAACTTCAGCACCACGCGGCCGGCAGCGAAGTTGGCAATCTCGGCCGCCTCTTCCATTGCGGCCCCCGAGCAGCAGGCAAGGGCAAGCACGGCAATCACCGTGTCTCCCGCGCCCGTCACGTCATAGACCGGGCTCGGAACGCTCGGAATCTCCTTCACCAGGCCGCCCGGACCGAACAACGTCATGCCCTGCCCGCTGCGAGTAATCAGCAGGTACTCGCAGGCGAGCTTCTCCCTCAGACTTTCTCCGCCCGATTCAAGCTGCTGCGGCGTACGCATCGGAATGCCGCCCATCTGCTCGGCCTCGCGCAGGTTTGGTGTGACCACGGTGGCGAGGCGTCCTGCCTCGGCGTTGGCCGGCTTTGGATCAACGAACACCGGCACCCGCCGCGAACGCGCGACCGGTAGCAGGCGCTCGCACAGCTCGGGCGTAACGCTCCCCTTCTGGTAATCGGAGACAATTAGCGCGTCCAGCCGCGAGACGCGGCGGGTGAATGAGCGCACCAGCCGTGCCGAGGCGCCGGGAGAAATCGGCCGCGGCGCTTCAAAATCAAGCCGCAGAAGCTGATGCTGATGCGCCACAATCCTGATCTTGCGCGGCGTTGAGCGGCCAGCCTCCCTGATCAGCGTTTCGCAGCGGATGCTCCGCTGCTCCATCAGGTCCACCAATCTTCTCCCGCTTTCGTCATCGCCAACCGCCCCCCACGGGATCGCCGTTCCGCCCAGCGCCGCGATATTCGCGGCCACGTTCCCCGCCCCGCCTGGGTAAGCCTCCGCTGCATCCTGATTGTCCACCCGTACCACGGGCACCGGCGCTTCGGGCGAGATGCGCGTGGCTTCTCCGCGCAGGAATTCGTCCAGCATGTAATCCCCGAGCACACCCACCGTCTTACCTCGAAAGGCACGGATGATCCGGGCCCAGCGCGTTCTTTTCATGATGTTGTTGTAGCGGCAGGCCTATGACCGCCCGCTTGGATTTTCAATTGGTTCGGCGGCTATCCCTGCCAGCCGCTCGAAAAAACCGTCTCAATCATCTCACGGGTCTCCATGTTCCCACGCGCTCCTGCTACGCTCGGCAAGGCGGATCGTAACGGCGGCTTTTCGCCGGTACCGCCTCCGCAGGACCGCCGAGGCGGCGGCGCTACGCGGAGATGCAAATCGTCGGAACGAAGCCTAATAAGCCTTTAGAATCAACAAACAGCTCTGTCGCTATGGGCAATGAGAAGCAGGTCCTTCGCTACACTCCAGGATGACACTCCAGGATGACACGTCCTTTGGTTGCGGCCGCAAGGCCGCGCT
>JBOGJW010000398.1:0-3153 GCA_050745245.1 Terriglobia bacterium
CCCCAAGAGCGTTGGGCGCGTCCGCTCGTTTTACGGGAATTTCGGCATGGCGGTGCGCGCGCTCGCCTACACCCTGGCCTACGGCGCGGACGGCTTGCGCCAGGTTACCGAGGATGCCGTGCTGAACGCCAACTACGTGCTGGCGAAGCTGAAGGGCGCGTATGACCTTGCCTACGACGCCCCGGCCATGCACGAATGCGTCTTCTCGGACCGGCGCCAGGCGGCGCGCGGCATCCGCACCGGCGATATCGCCAAACGCCTTATGGATTACGGATTCCACCCCTACACCGTCTCGTTCCCGTTGATCGTCGCCGGCGCCATGATGATTGAGCCCACCGAAAGCGCGAGCAAGGCGGAACTCGATGCCTTTATCGAGGCAATGCTCGCAATCGCGCGCGAGGCCGAGGAAGACCCGCAGCTCGTGCTCGGCGCTCCGCATACCACTCGCGTCTCGCGAATGGACGAGGCAAGGGCCGCCCGCAATCCCATCCTCCGCTGGAATCCGGAATCACTTACCGCCGGGCTGTAACCGCCGGAAACCAGACCTGACCGTTTGAGCCCGTCAGGCTGTCGCACTGCAAGTACTCCCTTCTACCTAGAACCAGGCACTGCGTTACCTGAGCAGTCATCAACCAGATTTAAGCTGAAATTTTTTTAACCGGAAAAACTTACTCTCTGCGCCGCTCCAACGCGAGTGAATCTCGGCAAGCTTTTCCCGTCATCGCACTGCGAGTGCGGCATTTAAGCGTGCCGCAGATCTTTGGCGCATCAATTGCTCATGTATGTAACCCGTGGGCGGCTGATAGCGGTCAGGCCCGCGTCGAAGATGGAGTTGAGAAGCTCCAAGGATTGGCAACGCCGCCCCGCGACGGCCTGATGGCAGGCCACTAACCTGAGGAGGTTTTGATGCTCTATTGGGCGCTGGTGTTTTTGATACTTGCGATTATCGCAGGCATTCTGGGTTTTGGGGTTATCGCGGCAGCATCTGCCGGGATCGCCAAGATTCTGTTCGTGATCTTCCTGATCGTTTTCGTTATCAGCCTCATCTCCCACGTCACGCGGAGGGGAGTCTGACCTTGCCGAAAGGGGGCCGGGCGAACCGGTCCCGAAGCAACACCACCAAGGAGGAAATCAATGAATTGGGATCAACTTGCAGGCCAATGGAAACAACTCAAAGGCTCCGCCAAAGAACGGTGGGGCAAGCTCACCGACGACGATTTGACGCGGATCGCCGGGCACAAAGACAAGCTGGTCGGAGTGCTCCAGGAAAGGTACGGGATCGCCCGCGAGGAGGCCGAGAAACAGTCGGAGGAATGGTCCCGGACTATTGAAGGTTCGCGTGAATCCTTCCGCCGCACCGTAGGGCACTAATACTGCTGGGCAAGGACGCGCGGCTCGCGCCAGATGGAGACACGGGCCGCAGCTCTGGCGCGCACCGCGTCCGTCCTCAACCCGGGCCGATTCTCGCTGGAGTTTACTATTGATGAGCAGCCGCCGTATGGGGGAAGATGGCGACTCAAGCGCCCCGCCTGCCGGATACGAAATCCAACTCCTCCGAGAGGAAAGGATCGGCGGGCGGCGGTGCTACGTGGCTACATTTTTCCTGCACGACAAGCGCCACCGAGCGCTCGACGGCGTGGTGTGGATTGACGCGGAAACGCACCTTCCGCTCCGCGTCGAGGGTACTGCCGCGCCGCTCGCCAGCGCATGGATGACGGATGCATTCCTGGCGCGCTGCCAGGCGCTAATCCCTTGCAAGCCAGCGAAACCGGGCAGCCCCGTTACGCCGGGCGGCCGTATCAGCCCTGGCGCAAAACGCACCCGGAATACCTGAGAAAGGTAGCGCAGACCTGCGGTTTTCAGGTCTGCGGTTTTTGCTGCGTGTGCGGCATTTCCGTCCGCATCATGGACAAACCGCGAACCCCAAAAGCGGGGGGTCCGCGCGACGCGATTTTGATGGGACGCCTCAAGTTATGAGACTTGGACGTGACCCTGAGTTACGGTTAGGTTTACATATCCCACCGATTGTCACGGCTCACCTCAATAGCTGATACTGTTATGTAAGGCCTGATTCGAGCGCGAGGAGGTCCCGTGAACACACCTGTCCAGGATCCAAGGCAGCGGAGGCCGAACCTCCCGCCGCGGCCTCCGCGCGCAAGCATTACAGGCGTTATTATCACCATCGCCTGCTTCGCCCTCATCCTTTATGCCTTCGCCGGCATCTTCAAGCAACCCCAGCAGCAGAAGGCCATCTCGTACACCCAATTCAGGCAGGATGTCGCACAGGGAAAAGTAGCGCAAATCTTCATGAAGGGCAAAGAAGTGACCGGGGTTTACAAGCAGGAGAAGACGCAGGGGAAGGAGAAACAAGGGCCTAAAGAGTTCGAGACCGTGCTGCCCCCGATCAGTGATCCACAGCTCATGGGCTTGCTTGAGAAGAACGGCGTCACCCTTACCGCCTCCGCGCCTGCCAGCTCTTTCTGGACGGACATTCTGATCGGCGTTGTGCCCTGGATTATCATCATCGGCGCTTTCGTCTACTTCGGCCGCAAAATGAGGGGCGCTGCGAGCGCCGGGGGAGGCATCTTCGGCTTTGGGAAGTCCAAGGCGAAGCGCTATCAAAGGGGGCCGAGCGACGTCACCTTCAATGATGTCGCAGGCCTCCAGAACGCTAAGCGCGAGCTGATGGAAATCGTCGAGTATCTGAAAAATCCACAGCGATACCTTCGGATTGGCGCCAAGCTGCCCCGCGGCATCCTGCTGATGGGCCCGCCCGGGACCGGAAAAACACTTCTCGCCAAGGCTGTGGCGGGCGAAGCGAGCGTTCCGTTCTTCAGCATCAGCGGCTCGGAGTTCGTCGAGATGTTCGTGGGCGTGGGCGCATCGCGGGTGCGCGACATGTTCGAAACGGCAAAGAAGGAGTCGCCCGCCGTCATCTTTATCGATGAAATTGACTCCGTCGGCCGCTCGCGCGGCACCGGGCTCGGCGGCGGCAATGACGAGCGCGAGCAGACGCTGAACCAGATCCTCTCTGAAATGGACGGCTTCTCTCCCTGGCATGCCGTGATCGTGATTGCCGCCACCAACCGGCCTGACGTGCTTGACCCGGCGCTGATGCGGCCGGGGCGATTCGACCGCAAGATCACCATGGAG
>JBOGJW010000399.1:0-5038 GCA_050745245.1 Terriglobia bacterium
ATATTACGGAGTCACCGACAAGGCAGGCAACGTGCGCATCGCCGGGATGCCGGATGGTCGATACCGAATCCAGGCATGGTCGGAGCGTGCGCTTCCGGCGACTCTTAAGAGCCTCACTCGCGACGTAACCATCCGTGAGGACACTCGCAGCCTCGGAACCTTCCGCATCCAAGCCTCGGGCGATCTGCTGGCGAATCATAAAAACAAATACGGGCGTGACTACGATACCGTCATCTCCGTTTCGCCGCTCTACGGCGAGCCACAGTAAGCTTCAAGCTACGGCGTTACCTCCTGGCGCGACGTCTTGACCTGTGCGGCCGCCCTGGGAGCCGGTTGCGCATGTTTCATGGGAACGCACAGTTCGGAGACGAGCCGGTGGATTGTAGATGAAAAAATTGCCGGGGAGAATTGCTGATCGACCATCTTCCGGGCCGTGGCGGTGAGACGATGACGCAGCTCGGTATCTTCCAGAACCCTCGTTAAGGCGGCGGCCAAGGCACTTGCGTCTCCTGCGGGCACCACGAGCACATCCGCATTGTCGCGCAAGCATTCGGCGTTGCCGCCACAGCCAGACACAATCACCGGGACACCTCGCTGCATCGCCTCGAGGGCGACCATCGTCGGGCCGCCTCCCTCGCGGGCAGTGGAGGGAATGGCAACCGCGTCCATTGACCAGTAATAAGGCTCGAGGTCCAGTTGGTGCCCGGCCCAGATTATGCGCTCTTCCAATCCCAGTTCACGGGCGAGAGCTTTAAGGCGGCGAAGGTAGGCCTCATCCTTTTGACATTCGGGACCCGGGCCGCCTACGACGAGCAGGCGAAGATGATCCCTGATTGCAGAGTCCAGCTTCGCCGCGGCTTCGAGCATGATGTGATGCCCTTTGTCTTCGGTAATGCGGCCCACGATTCCGATCGTGAACCGCGCGCCCGGGGATTGTGAGCTCCCGAGCAACGCGGGCTGGGCGTTTCCAGGCGCCGGGTGAACACAGTTGCGGACCAGCACTATTTTGGTCTTGAGTTCAGGACAATCTTTCAGCAAACAGTCCGCCGCCGCGTTTGAGCACACAATGATCTTTCCAACATATTTCGCCAGCCCTGAGACCAGCATTACATCGCTGCGGCGCGTGAGCGCGTTGTGGAGGTGAAACAAGACCGGCGTCTGGGTAAGCCACGCCGCCGCCACTCCAAAGGGCAGGCATCGCGCCCCGTTGACGTAAATCAGCCCCGATTTTCTTGCGATAATCGCGCCAGCCAGCCAAAAGCCGCAGACCGCGCTGCGAAGCGCAAAAGTGATCTTTTCGCGCGCGGACTTGCGGCCGGGTTGGTATGACCCCAGAGGGCAAGTCAGCGTCTCGTAGCCCAAATCCTGCAATTCCTTCTGAAACGGACCGCGATCAGGGAAGACTACGGTTGCCTGAAATGTCTCCTCAAGGCTGGCCAGGACGTGACCCAGCACGCGCTGCCCGCCTCCGCGCCAGCTCTGCTGGTCAAGAATCATAATCGACGTTTTCCTCATTTCTCCTCCGTAAATTGCCATCCGTGGATGCCGCTGCTGTGGCTGCGGGCGCTTTCGCGCTCGGCCCAATTCATCACGACTCCCATCAGGGTTAAAAAAACCGCCATATTCCGCCAGTAGGTGTAAGCGTCCGCCGCCATCAACTGAACGCACTCGCCGCACCAGAAGGCAAAGAAAAGACCGCCCCAGAACGCCGTCCTGGCACACAAGGAATGAGCGATCCTCCAGAAGGTCCGAAAGGCAGCGGAAAGAAAGTAAATGAAACTGGCGAGCCCGGCGACTCCCGTTTCAAGCAACAGGCTTAGGAATCCATTGTCGGCAACGATGGGTTGATGAAAGAGGCGCGTGCGCGGCAGCGACTTATAACCGATGCCAAAGATGAAATATGCCGGGTGGTCCTGAAGGACCCCTGCGATCCGCCGCCACACGTCGATCCTGCCGCTTGAGACAAAGTTGGGATCGGAAAAGATCTGAGAAAAGTGGCCAACGCGGGAAAGCAAAAAATAGCTCCACAATTCAGGGGAATAGAGCGGCAAGAGGAGAAGGGGCAGGCAGAGCGCAAAAAGAAATAACGCAAACCTGCCGCGGCGCACTGGCCCGAAGAGCGCTGCAAATGCCACGAGCGTCGCCAGAACGCATCCCCAGGCGCTGCGCGAAAACGACACAAGCACCGCGGGCGTGAGGACGGCGATGAGCACCAGCAGCCACGCCTTTGAAATCCTGATCGCGTGCTCCCTGGCGGTCAGAAGCGCCGCCGCCGCCGCTGCGAGAAAGAATCCGCACATATTCGCGAAGCTGGAGGACTCAAAGAACACTCCCTGCGCGCGGCGGATCATGCCGCTTCCGAGCCAGATGAACTGGTCCGCCGCAGGATGCGGCAGGGGAACCGGCCAGATAAAATCGACCACTCCATAGATCGCAGAAACAGCCGCCGCCCCAAAAAGCACTGGAATCAACCACCTTTCGAGGCGAGTTTCTTTGGTTCTCATCCCTCCGCGGGCGATCACGTAGATAAGCGCGGCCTGGGCCAGCATCAGCCAGCGCAGCAGGCTCCCAACACCGGTCTGGCCGCCCGAAAATACCCAGACGAACGGAAGCGAAACGCCGGTAAACAATAAAAAGCAGGCGAACGCGCTCAGAATACGGTCGGACCGCAGCCTGAAGTCTGGCAGCCGGAAAGCCAGGATTCCCGCTCCAATGGGAAGGAGCAGCGCCGTAGGATAGATGGGTACCGCGCCCAGTCTCTCGAGATACAAGGCGGGAAGGGCGATCGCCCCTGCCAGGAACACCATGACGTAAAGCAGGGGCTCCTTGATGCAGGCGATGGCCAGCACGAGGTAAGCCGTGCCGCCGAGCACGATCACAATCGCAGAAAGGGGGGCAAGAGCAATCACGAGCCCGCTCAGGAGCGCCGCGATTGTGACGGGCGCCGCCCAGATCCAGCCGCTCAGCCCTGCACAGACTCCCGCCCGGCGGCTCATGCCCGCTCCCCCGCCGCCAGCAAAACGATTTGCCGCCATTTGGGCAAGCCGGTGAAAACCAGCGTCGCGGCCACAATTGCAAAGCTCCATACGGCGGCACAGCTTTCGACGGTGTGAATTCGCCCGGCCACAAGAATGATTGCCGTAACGCCTGCCCCCGAGATCGCCACCTTGAAGAACGCTGGGCCGAGGTTGGGGATCAGCGACTCGCGGTTGAGGCAGAAGAGCAGGAGCACGCATTCCACAAGCTCGCGCGCGACGTCCGCCCACGCCGATCCAGTTGCACCCCATCGAGCCGCAAGCATGAAGGCCGCGATTAAGCCGCCGGTCAGGCTGAAGGACAAAATCGCGAGGTAGGTCTTGCGCCGGTCGGCGGCGATGTAGACGTAAAACAGCATGCTGTTGACGAACAAGAAGGGAATCGCCGGAGCCAAGATATGCAGCAGGCTGGCGGCTGAGCCGAGCGACTCCCCAAAGAAGGTCTTAAGAAGATAAGGCGCCGCCAGCCACACCACGGCCGCCAGCCCGGTCGCAAAGAGCGCTCCGTGCTTGAGCAAGCTCTCGATGTAGTGAATTCTCTCCGCCGCCGGATGCCTCCAAAGGCGCGCCAGCTTTGGAAATAAAACGCTCATCAGAAGCGTGGCAAGCAGAAAGCTGAGCGTCACAAACCAGACCGCTGCCTGCAGCCGGCCCAGATCGCGATCAGGAGCAAAGATGCCGAGGATCAGAATGTCAACCCGCAGGCCAACGGTCTGCAGAAGCACCACAATGCCGACGGGAGCTGCCTTGGTGAACGCCGCAAGCAAAGGTTTCCAATTCCACCGGGGAATCGCGCCGGGATTAAAGCGCCGCATCAGAATTCGCCATGCGAACCACGTCTCAAACACCTGACCGATCACTAGAGCGCCGGCAACCAAGGCGAGGTTCGTTTTGAGAAGCAGGCAAGCCGCAAGCGCCGCAAAGCAAACGCCGGCGTTGGCCAATTGAGTTAGCGCGATGTAGTGCATTCGTTCGAAGGCCTTGAAAACGGCGGCGCAGCCCAGCGAGATCGATTGCAGGACCATGCGCGCGGCCAAGACCAGGAAGAGCGCCCGCCGCGCTTCGTCATGGATTGCCACCTCCGCCAGGAGCGCGCCAATTGCAATGACGCCCGCGAAAAGCGCCGCCTTGAGGAAAAACAGTCTCCACACAACCACCGAAAGGCGTTCGGGATGCGCCGCAAGTTCTCGAGTCGCCAGAAGGTGTAATCCCATGTCCGGCAGCACGAGCAAAATGCCGGTGAGAGCCAGCGCGTACCCATATTCGCCAAGCGCCTGCGGACCAAATCGCCGGGCAATCACCATCGCCACGACGAATGTGGCCAGACGGCTGGCCGCCTCGGCGCCGAAGATCGAAACACCGTTGGCGACGGTTCGCCTGCCTTCCGTTTTTATGAGGGCTGCCATGCTGCGCTACCGGCCTATGACCGCCTCTTCTCTCTCGCTATCCGCATCGCGAACAGAGGCGGCCGTTTCACGAACGCCCTCAACGATTGCCGCCGCCGTGGTGAGGACAACCAGCGCAAGGAGGGCGGCGAGCAGGGTATTCAGCAGAACCAGCGGCCGGACGGGATGCTCCGGCACAGTTGCCGGAGCAAGTTGCCTGAGATCCTGGGATTTCGAAGAGACAGAAATCGAGGCGTTGAGATACTCCCGGCTGGCAGTCTCGAAAGCCTGCTGGGCCAGCGTAAACTTGCGATCAGCAATCTCGATTTCATTCCGGCTTAGAGCAAGACCGCCCAGAAGGCGATCCAGGTCCCGATCGATCGCCGCCAGCCTTGCGTGGCCCTCCTTCAGCCCTGCCTGCTCGGCCTGGACGTCGGCCACCGCGGCGGCGTATTGTGTCTCGAAGTCCTCGTGGCTTTTACTTACGGTCTGCTCAATCACGGAAAGCTTGGCATCTTCGGCCTCGCCGGCTTGCCGGACCGCGTGTTGCAGGAAAGGGTCCGATACAACACTCTTCTGCAGGTTCAAAATCCTGGGCTCCTTCCCGAGCTGCTCGAA
>JBOGJW010000400.1:0-4449 GCA_050745245.1 Terriglobia bacterium
GGCGAATTGATGATACGCCCGCGGGTAATTGCCCGCCGCCTTGAACGCCAGGGCGTAAAAGTAATGGGCGCTGGCGAGCTTCGGATTCAGCTTCAGCGCCCGCGCCAGCAGCGGCTTCGCGGCTTGCGTGCTGCCCTCCTGGATCATCGCGCGCGCCACGTTGACCCAGCCGTCGGCATACTTTGGATCGATCTTCGTCACCACATCGAAGGCGCGCTCCGCGCCTTTGAGGTCCCCCTGCAGAAGAAGGCCAATTCCGTAATCGTTCCAGCGCGTGCGGTCGGCGGGATTCAGCGCGATCTGCTGGGTGAACCCGCCGGAATCCGCGCCCGCAACCGGGAGGCTGAGGCTCTCCTGCGCGATTACTACCGTCGGTACGTCGGGAATGCGCTGGAACTTCGCGGAAACATCCTCAATAGTTCCCGTGAAGGCCCAGCGCTGATCGTCGAAATTATAGTTTTTCACGATGGGCGGCGCGCCGGGCGCGTGAACGCCCGCGAAAGCCCATTGCGTGTACCACCAGCGGAATTTGCGGTAATTGAGCTTCGCCGTAATCGTGATGCGGCTGCCACAATCCTGCGGGATCTGCAGACGGTAATGAACGGTATCGGCCGCTCCCGGCGGGATGAGGTGGGTGTAAACGACCGCGCGCGTGAACCATGTGTTGCGTTTATTGATCACGTTCTGATGCGCGTCCAATTGAAGGGCGCGGTAGAAATGCGCGCCGGGATCGACTGGACCGCTTCCGCCGTCGGCGGCCTTGCCGCTCCAGAAAATGATGCGCCCATTGCTGTCGCGCGCTTTGAACTCCAGCCAGCAGTCGTAAGCGTCCACGGTACCGGCGGGGAAGAAGTGGCCCACCTTCAGATTTCGGACCACCACCTCCACGCGCACGGTCTCGCCGCGATGGAGCACGGCGGCCACGCGCCCGAGCGGCGCAATCAGCTTGGTGGGCGGCGCCATGGTGGTTACCGGGGCCATCATCCCGCGCGCGGATTCTTCGCCCACGGCAAATGTGGTCGCCAGGCGCAGATCCCCGGCCGCCGGACTCGCCGTCTCGCCGCGAGTGCTGCCCGCCGGCGGCTCTTCCGCCAGGGCGAAGATATCCACGCTCAGCGCGCCTTTGAGAAAATGCTCCACCGCCGCAAGCTGCTTTTCGTCGCCGTGGGATTCAGGAACAGCCGTATTTGCCGCTGCAAACCGGTGCGAGTGGACGTAGCCGTTGATGTTGCCGAAATCGGTCGAGCGTACCAGGGGCATGTGGCAATCCACGCAGTTCTCGGGCTTCGGGGGATAGTAGAACGAGCGCGCTCCGTAGCCGGAGACGCCGCTCGCCTGCCAGTGGTCGTACTCGTCGAACCCGCGGTTCCAGCGATAATGATTTACGGGAACATCCATGTGCACCTTGTGGCAGGCGGAGCAGAACTCGGCCTGCTGTGCGCGCTGATAGTGGAACGGCTTGAAAAAAACGCTCGCGTGCGCCTTCGGGTCAAGCTTCACCTGATAGTAAGTGAGGAGCCGCATGGCGCGAGTGCGGCTGGCCACGTACTTTGCCAAGCCGGGATACTGGACCACCATGTCCGCCTGGCCCATCGTGCTCGCCACGTGCACCACGGAGTGGCAGGAGATGCAACCCAGTCCGTTTTGCCCCGCCGGCGTGTGCTCAATGTCGCGGATGGGATACTTTTGCATCAGCCCGGTCAGCGCCAGCGCCTGGTCATGACACCCGCCGCACCACAGCGACGGCTTGATGCCCACGGTGTCCTGCATGTATTCGACTGACCTGCGATACCACTGATTGTTGAACGACGAGTAGTGATGCATCGAGCTGTACCACTGGCGGTAGATATCCGCATGGCACGGCTGGCAGGATTTCGAAGTAAGGAAATAGCTTACCGGCATCGGCTTGCCGTCGGCCGTCTGTATGGAGCTCGGGAAAGTAAAGTACTTGCCGCCGCCGCCTTCCTGCTGCATCGTAAGCGGTGCAGTCTTAGGATTGCGGACGATGTATTCTTGATTGGGGAAAAAATGATGAACTCCAACCGCGCCACAGTAGAGCGCTGCGAAAACAACGACGACGCCCAAGCTCCACCGCCAAGCCGTTCGAAATTGGATTCCGGGCGAGGCTGGGGACGGCGGCGCCGATGCAGTGCGGCTTCGCAGGTAGACGAGCACCGCGGCGATGAGCGCCAGCGCAAAGGCAACGTGCGCGGCGAGCAGCGTCCGGTGCCTGCTCGTCATCCCCATCACGGCGAGACCAAACCCCGCAATGGCCGTTCCCGCCGCCAGGATCAGCAGCGCCGCGCCGGAGAGATGTTTGAACTGCTCGCGCCGCTTCACCGCGAAGAGCGCCAGCAGGATGACCGCCGCGACTCCGAGCGCCGGATGAAGCACGCTGTTCACCGCATAGAACAGGTTGGGCGTGGCAAATGCGGCGAGGTAGGCGCCGTTGATTACTAGGAACAGGCCGGCAATCAGCAGCAATACGGGTAGTGTCTTGCTAGACTTCATCTGTTGATATTAAGCGACGGCTTTCCGCGCAGATCCTCGGTAGCCACGAGTGAGCGAGTAGCGCAGCGCGGCCTGATGGCCGCAACCAAACGCCATGTACAGTCCTTCCCGCGAAAGCGGGAATCCATTTTATCAATGGACCCCCGCTTTAGCGGGGGTGACACCGGTGGCGGTGGGCCGCGAGCATCCAGAATGTTTGTTAAAAAAGCACGAATTTACGGTACTGCACTGCAGACCTCCGCCTTTGAGGTCTGCGGTTTCTGATGCAGCGCCGGTGTCGCCACCGGCGGCGCTCGGCCCTGAGACAGCGCCGGTACAGCGAAAACCCGCGGACCTGAAAAACGCAGGTCCGCGCTACGCTGATGCCTTGCGGCCAGCGCCGTCCCCGCTCGCCGCTTCGATGTTCGGGGGCGCCGCCACGTACCCTTCGTAGGCTAGCTTTTTGGCCTGCATCGCATACGCCTCCGGCGGCATGTCGTGAACTCCGGCGGCGTCGATCCAGCGATTATAGAAGTTGAACAGGGCGCAGACGGTGATGGCGTCGTAAAGCGCCTCCTCGGTCCAGCCGGCGCCCTTGACGGCGTCGATATCCTCGCGGCAGATGTTGAACGAATCCCGGTTCACCTTTTGGACGAACGCCAGCAGCGCCTTCTCGTTTTCGGGCAGCGCCGACGCACGAAAATCCCGAAGCACGGCGTTGACCAGCTCGCGATCCCCCAGCAATTCCGCCGCGACCGCGGCGTGCGACCCGATTCAAAACGGGCAGTGGTTCTCCTGCGACGTGAACGCCGCGATCAGCTCGCGCATCCCGGGCGAGAGCGGCGATGGCGCGCGCATCACCTCCTGCGTAAACCGCGCCAGGTGGTCCGTCGCCTGAGGCTTGAAAGCGAACAGGTGGAAAATCTGCGGCGGAGCGGCGCCTATGCCCCGAAGGAGCCGGATGAGCCCGGCATAGCCGCCCCCGCCCTCATCCTTCTCAATCTCGGATAAAAACATTGGCTCCATTCTGGCCTCTTTCGGCGCGCTGCCGCTTCCCACGTTGATTTTCGTGACTTGAGATTCTCCCACAGCCCCGGCGTTGTTTGCTATACTAAACTATTGCTTTCAGGTGCGCCAGTGCCCCCAGACCGGGGTGGCGCAACTGCTGCCTGAGTTTCGCGCGCGTCGCGGCGGCTTCATGCCGCCAAATTCGGCTGGCGGGATAAACCCACGGCTACGGTTGCGCTCGAAACTGCGGCGCACCAAATTTCCCCGAGGATTAAACTATGGCTCGCGCATGTGACATCTGTGGAAAAGCTCCTGTCTACGGCAACCGTATCAGCCACGCCCACAATGTTACTCCCCGCCGCTGGAAGCCGAATCTTCGCCGGGTTCGCGCGCTCGTTCACGGAGCGCACAAAACCCTCCTCGTCTGCACTTCTTGTATCCGGTCCGGCCGCATTCAGAAATAGTCGCAGCTTACTGCGGCCCATTTTTGACAGAAGCGCATCGGGTCGACTAGACTGATTGCTTGAGCTTCTGCGGCGGGTTGCAATCGCCTTGGTCCGCCCGACGCCACCTCTGAACCGCTGTAAATCTCTGCTAAGGAAACCAATAATGCACGGACTCGTTAAGGAAAGGCTTTTTACCCCCGGCCCCACCCCCGTTCTGATCGAAGCCCAGGTACGCGCCGCGACGCGCGACCTTCATCACCGCACGGAGGATTTCCGGCAGGTGGTGCGCGAGACCCTCGACCTGCTTCGCTATTATTTCGCCACCAAGAATGACGTTATTATCTTTTCCAGCTCTGGCACGGGCGCTATGGAAGGCGCGATGGCGAACCTCTGCTCGCCCGCCGACCGGGTGCTAGTGGGTACGGCGGGGAAATTCGGCGAGCGCTGGCTGCAGATCGCCCAGGCTTTTGGCATCGACGCCGTGAAAGTGGAATCACCCTACGGG
>JBOGJW010000401.1:0-7639 GCA_050745245.1 Terriglobia bacterium
GGATACGTGGTTCCACCCTCCACTGAGCTCGTCATCCGTCCCTCCGCGTCCCAGTTGTACGTATCGCCCTGGGTGTCCGAAGTCACGTCTCCATCCGCGTCATAGCCGAACCCGGTAATCCGGTTCGTCGACTGATCGAATGAGTAATTCGGGCACGGGCCGCTCGTGGAGCCGTTCGTCTGGCAGGTCATGTTCCCGTACCGGTCGTAGCTGAACGTCAGATCATACGTGGAGTTGCCGGTCCCCTGAGTGGTGATGAGCCGGTTCTCGCCGTCATAGGAGTACCGCTCCGTATGGCTCAGCGAGGGATTCACATTGTCGCCGTAATACATGTTCCAAAGCGTCCCGTTATCACCGCCAAACCCCTGGGGCGTAGGCGAGCAGCTCGTCGGATAGTAGCTGTTCGCATAGAAATTGTACACCAGGCAGTAGTATGCCGAAGGATTGCTCGCCGCTGACTGGGTGAAACTGCGGGAATGCTGCGGTTAGAAGGCGATCAGAGGCGGGGTAAACACACTCTGCCCCCCGCGCTGGGTAGCAGGTCTCTTCTGCGATCCCATGGTCCCCCTCCTCGCCGGTCCAGAAATCAAAAAACTTTCGCCACCGAGCTAAACACCATCAACCAGCGCTTGTCAAGCTGTTATTTTTTGCTAACGTAATGCCTCAGTTTCGGGCGCGGATGTAGCGGCGGGTTTATCCCGCCCTCCAAAAATGGCGGCGTAAAGCCGCCTCTACGCGCCTGAAACTGAGGCATTACTTGCTAACTGCCGGCCTTACCGGAGGAGATATTCTTGATGAGGTTGGAGACGTCCTCGGTGCAGGCTTGCGGGTTGGCGCCATTGGATTCAAGTTGAGGGAAAAAAATGGGCAAGTTCTCCTGGAAGAACTGCGTCGCCATCGCCGGCCTTCCCGCCTGGGAGTAATCCGCCGCGATGGTCTGGAGCAGGTGCAGGGACGGATTCTTTTCCCGCTCCCATTTCGCCAAGTTGGCTTGAAGCGTTGTGTCGAGGAACTTTGGGAAGCCACGCGTCTGATCGACGAATTTGCCCTGGTCGTAAGCATACACCGCGACCACGTCCGCCGCGTCGGGATGTGAGCCGCAGGCGGTCCGGTAGGGCCGGTGGACGACGAGCTGCCACCCGGTCTTTCGATCCAGGCGGTGAATTTCGAGGCCCTCGAACGGCAGACCATCGAGCCCGCCGATCACTCCCAGAATCGACGCCGTTCCATCCTTAAGCTCAATCACGGTCACCGCGGTGCAGCAGTGGTCGCCGCCCGAGTACTGGCCTAGCACGAGATCGGGTGAGCCATCGCCGCTGAGGTCCCGCATGTAGACGGGCTGCCCTCGCTTGCGGGGGTCCGGCAGGCCGTGCCGCCCGGCGAAATCGTACAAACGCGTCCACGGAGCCGTCGTAGCTTCTACACTGTTCCTGGTGAATACCGGCTGCCCGCGCGTTCCGTAGAGCACGAAGCGAAACGACGCGAAGACCAGCGGGGCGGGGCTGGCGCGGTAAAGCGCCGCGCTGTAGTTGCCAAGGCGGTACGTCCTGACGGTTTCATAGCCCGCGAGCTGCGGAATGCGCCCGCGGATGCCCGTGCTTTGAAGAACAAAGTTCTCCGCCGAAGAGGCGATGTTGGTGATCGTTGATCCGCTCCAGCGTCGCTGAATGCCGAGCACAATCAGGACCAGCAGCGCCGTCAGCGCAATCGAGATGACGCTTTCTCCCTTTTCCATTTCCCGTACACCGTTGATTCTATTACATTCCCCGGAAGGGGCCCTCGGAATTCTCACCGGCGAAGCTTGGGTGTAGAGCAGCACGACAGAGCCCACCAAAGGACACGTCATCCTGGACGGAGCATCTTCGAGTCTGCACCAGCCCGCTCACTGGCAAGGCTGACTGTGGCTAATTGGCCACACCTTCACCATGTATGCTACCATTCAGGATAGGTCATTTAGCTTGTTTTCAATAGTTTGATCTCGCGGCGCGAGTGGAATTAGACGTGCTTAACCTGATGTTTATGCCGAACGGCTCCTCGGAGCGCCAGCACACGCTTGCGGCCCCGGTAAAAGTATCCGGGATTGGGCTGCACACCGGCGTTCAAACCAACCTCGTCCTGAGGCCAGCGCCGGCCAATACTGGAATCGTCTTCAAGCGCACCGACCTCGACGGGTTCGTCATTCGGGCGCGCGCCGGTAACGTAACCCACGTCAGTTATGCCACCAGCCTGATGTCGAAGGGCGTGCTTGTCTCGACCACGGAGCACCTGCTCTCCGCGCTGGGCGCTCTTGGCGTGGATAACGCGTACGCCGAGATGGACAACATCGAGGTGCCGATCATGGATGGCAGCGCGCTGCCCTTCGCGCGCGAGATCATCCACGCGGGCTTGCGGCGGCAGCGAGCCAGGCGCGATTTCATCCGCATCCTCAAGCCTGTCGAGATCTCCGATGGTAACAAGCGGCTCGCTGTTTACCCCTCTGAAACCTTTCGGATCAGTTGCAGCATCGAATTCGCTCATCCGCTGATCAGAAACCAGGCGGTGGAGTTCAGCCAGTGCAGCGGGGATTACCTCGGCGAGATCGCGCCGGCGCGGACGTTCGGGTTTCTCGAGGAAGCCGAAAAGCTGCGCCAGGCGGGGCTGGTTCGCGGCGGCTCGCTCGAAAACGCCGTGGTGCTCTCCGAGGATGCCGTGCTGAATCCCGAAGGGCTGCGCTTCCCCGACGAGTTCGTGCGGCACAAGCTGCTTGACCTGATTGGCGACCTGATGCTGCTGGGCCATCCTCTAACGGGCCACGTTGTCGCCCATCGCGCCGGGCACGCCATGCACTACGCGCTGGTCTCGCGCCTGCTCGAGGAGAAGAGCGCCTGGCGCCTTGCCGGGCCAGCGCCGGTACGAACCTCAGCCGCGTGAGCGGCGCCGCAACCCCCGCAGATCGTCTGAAGAATTGACATTTCCTTTTGGTTGGGGTTCTAGCGCGCGGTATTGCACGATCGTAAAACCTTATCTTTTTTGCAGACATTCCGGCGCGCGTCATTCTGAGCGCAAGCGAAGAATCCCCATGTTTCGCTCAGCTTCAAAAAATGCAGGGATTCTTCGCTCGCTGCACTCGCTCAGAATGACAAGTTCGTCAGGTTCGGCCTGCAAGGCCACGCTGTGCTACAAGGAGGATGAATGATGTGTGAGGTCGCGTTGAAATACGATACTCGACGAGGTGCCCGGCGCGCCATCTGTTGCCGGGCGAGAATCGGCGCGTACAGTTTGATCGCGGCGATCGTGCTGACCTTTTCGGCCGTGTCTTCGCTCGCCGCCCAACGAACCGCGCCGACGGCGCCTCCGGCGCCATCTTCAGGCCCGCCCTTGACCATTTCCCTCCAGGACGCGATTCAGCGCGCGCAGCAGAACAGCCCCGTATTTCAGACGGCGGTCACCGCCACCAAGGTGGCGCGAGAGAGCCGGGTGGCGGCCAACGCGGCGATGCTGCCGTCGG
This sequence comes from Terriglobia bacterium, assembly GCA_050745245.1. Taxonomy (GTDB): domain Bacteria; phylum Acidobacteriota; class Terriglobia; order UBA7540; family UBA7540; genus RH2-MAG17b. The sequence continues at coordinate 3,488 of JBOGJW010000401.1, forward strand.
TGGACTACCGCACGCAGTATCTGAACACGCAGGGCAACGGGATTTCTCCGGTGGGCCGGTTCGTGACAAATGACGGCGTGCACGTCTACCGCGCCTGGGGCATGGTGACGGAAAACATGCCAGGCAGTTTTTTCCTCAAGGCGGGGCCGCGTGCGGCGGCGTACCAGGAGGCGCTGGCGCGAGCCGACCAGGAGATCGCCCGCCGCGGGCTGGTCGTAACCGTCACCGCCGCCTATTACGCGCTGGCTGTCGCCCAGCGCACCTACGCCACGGCGCAGCAAGCGGAGCAGGACGCGGCGCGCTTTGTCCAGATCGCAGAGGCGCTCGAGCGCGGCGGCGAGGTGGCGCATGCCGACGTCATCCGTTTCCAGCTCCAGTACAACCAGGCAAAAGAGGCCCTCGAAAATGCGGAGACCGCGATGGAGACCGCTCGCCTGAACCTCGCGGTGCTGATCTTCCCCACGCTCAATCAGGACTTCACGGTGGTGGATGACCTGGATCTGCCGCCTGCGCTGCCTACATTTCCCGAGGTGCGGATGCTGGCGCAGCGCAATAATCCGGAGGTGAGGAGCGCGCTCGCGGCCTACCACGCCACGGAATTGGGCGTCTCCGTCGCGCGCGCCGCATTCTACCCCTCGCTCACCCTGGAGCTCGATTACGGCATCGAGGCCAACGCCTTCGCCCTCTACAGCGTCAACAATGATACGGGCATTGACCGCGTCCGCCAGCCTAACCTCGGCTACTTCGCCACGTACACGGTCAACCTGCCCATATGGGACTGGGGCGCCCGGCGCAGCCGGCTTCGCGCATCGGAGGACCAGCGTAACCTGGCAAAAGTGAACCTCTCGTTTGCCCAGCGGCAGGTGCTCGCGCGCTTGTTCTCATTCTATAATGAGGCTGAGACGGCTTGGCACCAGATCGACACGCTGCGCGACTCGGCTCGCCTGGCGGCGCGCAACCTTCAGCTCGTCACGATGCAATATAAAGCGGGAGAAACCAACGTGCTCTCCGTACTCGATGCAGAAAACTCGCTGAACGCGGCGCGTGACGCCTATGCCGCCGGCGAAGCGCGCTACCGCAACGCCTTGTCCGCGCTTCAAACACTCACCGGGAGTTTCTGAGCGTGCATCTTCGCCGTCGCCGCTGCCTGCGGAAGAACCATAGCAAAGGTAATCCGGAACTCCCGCAGCTCCTGCTCGCGGGCGTGCTTTTCGGGACGGCGCTGGCGTTGCCGGCCTGCTCCAGCAAAGAGGTCGCGCAGCCGGAGCCGGTGGTCGCGGTGCAGGTGGCCACGGTCGAGCAAAAAACCATCCAACAGGTGATCACCGCCAGCGCGCTGCTCTATCCGCTCGATCAGGCGACCATCGTGCCGAAGATCACCGCGCCCATTAAGAAGTTTTACGTCAGCCGGGGAAGCCACGTTCACGCGGGGGAGCTGCTGGCGGTGCTGGAAAACAAGGACCTCTCCGCCGCCGTCGTGGAGAACCAGGGCGCCTACGACCAGGCGCAGGCTACCTACGTCACTAGTACGAAGGTGAGCCTGCCAGCCGCGCTCCAGACCGCGCAACTGAACGTCCAGGCTACGAAGCAGGCGATGCAGGCCGATGAGCTCGTTTATAAGAGCCGCCAGAAGCTTTACCAGTCGGGAGCGATCGCGCGCAATCTTCTGGACGCGTCGCATGTCACCTATGTGCAGGCGCGCAATCAGTATCAGATTGCTCTCGCAAACCTAAAAGCGTTGCAGGCGGTGGGCAAGCAGCAGCAGCTCAAATCGGCCGAAGGGCAGCTCACGTCCGCAGAGGGCAGATTGCTTGCCGCCCAGGCGCAGTACCACTACTCCGAAATTCGCAGCCCCATCGACGGCGTGGTCACGGACCGGCCCCTCTACGAGGGCGAAATGGCTTCCGCCGGCACGCCGCTCATCACGGTAATGAATCTCTCCCATGTGGTCGCGCGCGAACACATTTCACCCGCCGAGGCCGCGCAATTGCTGGTGGGCGATCCGGCCACAATCCTGCAGGGGGCAGGCCAGCCTCCCGCCCCGGGCAAAGTTTCGGTGGTGAGCCCGGCTCTCGACCCCAACAGCACGACGGTGCAGGTGTGGGTGGATGCGCCCAATCCTGATCGCCGACTGAAGGCGGGCGCCACGGTCCAGGTGAAGGCGGTGGCGCGAACGGTCAACGACGCGATGGTTATTCCGGCCTCGGCGGTGCTTACCGCTTCGGACGGCTCGACTTCGGTGATGGTAGTGGGCTCCGACAGCCGCGCTCACCAGACCAGCGTGAAGACGGGCATCCGCGAGGGCGGCCAGGTGCAGATCGTAAGCGGGCTTGAGGCTGGCGAGCGCGTGGTGACCGAAGGCGCCTACGGGCTGCCCGACGGAACCAAGGTTACCTATTGACGGTGACGACTGGGAAGCCTGTAGCGCGGACCCGCATTTTAGGTTCGCGGCTTTTCCGTAGGCCCTGAGGCAAAAACCGCAGACCTCAAAGGCGGAGGTCTGCGCTATCCCGACACCGAAGAGCCAATAAAGGCCGGAACGCTTGACCCAACCTCGACAGAAAGAAGCCGAAGCGTCCTCCTACTGGTTCGCGCGCGAATCCAAGTCCATCATCTTCCTCATTATTGTCCTCGCGCTGGTTGGCGCGTACCTCGCGTTTACGATCCCGATCTCGGTCTTTCCCGCCACCAATTTCCCGCGCATCATCATTGGCGTAGATAACGGCGTGATGCCGATTGACCAGATGCTGGTGACCATCACGCGCCCGCTCGAAGAGGCCGTCAGCGGCGTGATGGGCATCCAGGACGTGCAGTCCATCACCAGCCGTGGCTCGGCGGAAATCGATCTTTACTTCGACTGGAAAGTGGATATGTTCCAGACGCTGCAGCGGGTCAACGCGGCCATCGCGCGCGTGCAGCCCACGCTTCCGGCGACGGCCAAAATCAGCACCAATCGCCTCCAGTTCTCGAGCTTCCCGATCATGGGTTACAGCCTCACCTCGAAAACGCTGCCGCTGACCCAGCTCTGGGAGCTCGCGACCTACACGTTTAAGCCGCGGTTGAACGCATTGCCGGGAGTAGGGACCATTCTGATCCAGAGCCATCAGGTGCCTGACTTCCAGATCACGCCCGATCCGGCCCAACTGCTCGTCACCCGCGTCACCATCGCGGATTTGCTCAGCGCGGTGAGCCGCTCGAACCTCATTCAGTCTCCCGGCCTCTTCCCGCGCAACCACCAGTTGTACCTGGGGCTGATCACAGGCCAGGCCCACAATCCGTCGGAGATTGAAAACATCTTCGTCAAGCGGGACCCCAGCGGGGCGCCGATCACCGTCGGCGACGTCGCCAGCGCGTCCGCCTCCGTCGAGCCCAACTACACCATCGTGACGGCCAACAACCAGCCCGCCGTACTCATCAACATCGACCGGCAGCGCCAGAGCAACACCATGCGGGTGGCCGCCGAAGTGAAGAGCGAGATGAGCAGCATTGAGCAGAGCCTGCCGCGCGGCGTGACGGTGAGCAACTTCTACGACCAGTCGTGGATCGTGGGCGAATCGATCAAAAGCGTGCGGGACGCGATCCTCATCGGAATCCTCCTGGCTTCCGCGGTGCTCGTGCTGTTTCTGCGCGACTGGGGTTCGTCCTTCATCGCCGGCATGGTGATTCCCATCACAATCCTCATCACGTTCATCGCGCTGAAGTTCACGGGACAGAGCTTCAACCTGATGTCGCTGGGCGGGCTTGCGGCCGCCGTTGGGCTGATTATCGACGACGCGATTGTGGTGGTCGAGAACGTGGTCCTCCATCGCGAGGCGGGCGAGGGCCGGTTCGAAGCAGTCGCCCTCACGCTGCACGAGCTCACCTTTGCGCTGATCGGCTCCACGCTCACGCCGGTGGTGGTCTTCGTTCCGCTGATCGTGATTACCGGCGTCACCGGGGTCTTCTTCCGCTCTCTCGCGCTGACCATCGGCGTGGCCTTGTTCACTTCCCTGATGCTGGCGCTGACCTGGACTCCCAATCTCTGCACTTATCTGCTTCACGGGAAGCGCGCGAATCCGGTTCCGCTGCCGGAGGAAGGCGAGCGCCGCCGAACGAGTGAACCGGAGATGGCTAACGGTCCCGCCTCCACGACCGCTGAGGAAACTCCTGAGC
>JBOGJW010000402.1:0-2661 GCA_050745245.1 Terriglobia bacterium
ACCCCGAGGCATGAAAATTACGGCGCTAGTGAACCTTAGACCACCTATTGATAACGCAAGACTTAGTGCCTATTTTCGGAACAGAGGTACGCGCAGTTTGCGTTCCGGTCATGATAAAATGACCATAGGCAGGTGAATTATGAAAAAGATCGCTGCCGCAGAATTCAAAGCCCGCTGCCTCGCAATTATGGAGGACGTGCGCGCCACCAGAGAGCCGGTCCTGATTACCAAGCGAGGGCGGCCAGTCGCGAAGTTGGTTCCCGCCGAGCCCGCCAAGGATGATTTCCTGGGCCGGCTCGAAGGAGCTTTCAAGATCACGGGTGACATCACGTCTCCGGTCGAACCTCCGGAGGTCTGGGACGCGCTCCGGTGATCCTGCTCGACACGCATGTCCTGGTATGGGCGGTAAACGAGCCCAAGCGACTGTCTGCGCCGGCCGCGGCAGCGATCCGCAAGGCGCGTCAGGAAGACGGTGTAGCCGTCGCGGCAATCAGCCTTTGGGAGCTCGCGGCTCTGTTTGTGCATGGAAAAATCCAGGGCTACGGGACGGTAGAGTCTTCGATCGGCCGTTTTGTGGAAGGCACACTCATCAAGCCGCTTACCCCCGAAATCGCAACCCTCGCGTGGCAGTTCCCGGATGATTATCCTCCCGATCCGGCCGACCGGCTGATCGGCGCCACGGCTCGCGCGGAAGGTCTGGCGCTGGTAACTTCGGACGAGCGGATTCGCCGCAGCCCGCTTGTGAAGACAATCTGGTAAAACGTGATGCATGGATTTTTCGCCGCTCACCCGATGAAAAAGTAATCCAATGAATCGATGAGTCAATCTCCGTTGCTTCGCGCTGAAAGCCTCACCAAAATTTACCGCTCGGGTGAAGACCAGCTGATCGTCTTCGAGGATTTGAATCTTGAAATTCACGAAGGCGAGTTCGTGGCGCTCACCGGGGAGTCGGGTGCGGGCAAGACAACGCTGCTTCATCTGCTCGCTGCGCTGGACACTCCAACGCGCGGTGCGGTATACTTTTTTCGGGAGCGGCTCGATGAATACAGCGCGCGACAACGCTCGATCTACCGCAACAGGAAGGTTGGTTTCTTGTGGCAGATGCACTACCTGCTCCCCGAATTTACCGCGGTAGAGAACGTGATGATGCCGGGGCTGATTGCCGGCGACAGTTTTCAGCAGGCGCGAGGGCGCGCGGTAGAGTTGCTTACCGAGGTAGGCTTGGAGCGCATCGCCGAGCGGCGCGTAGGCGAGCTTTCAGGAGGAGAGCAGCAGCGCGTAGCTTTGGCGCGGGCTCTGATCAACCAACCGCAGGTTTTGCTGGCGGACGAGCCCACGGGAAACCTGGATATGCGCTCGGCAGATCGTGTGGCGGCGCTGCTCGAGAAGCTGCACCGCGATCACGGGCTGACCTCGGTACTCGCTACTCATAACCTTCAACTGGCTCAGCGCGCCGATCGCACGCTCCGCCTTGCAGACGGAAGGCTCACGGAAACCATCGTTCCCGGGATCCACTGAACATCCGGAGACCGGGCCGCCCGCGCCGGGGGGCTGCGCAGGCTTCGAAGAGGTGAGGGCGATGTTCGAGAAATACACCGAAAAAGCCCGTCGTGTCATCTTCTTCGCTCGCTACGAAGCAAGCCAGTTCGGCAGCACTTACATCGAGACGGAACACCTGCTGCTCGGCCTGCTGCGCGAGGATAAAGCCCTCACCAACCGATTTCTTCGCTCTCATACCTCGATCGAATCCATCCGAAAACAGATTGAAGGCAAAACGACCCTCCGCGAAAAGGTATCGACCTCCGTGGATCTGCCGCTGAGCCAGGAATGCAAGCGGGTGCTGGCTTATGCCGCGGAGGAAGCCGAGCGGCTTTCGCACAAGCACATTGGCACCGAGCACCTGCTGATCGGTCTGCTGCGGGAAGAGAAATCGTTCGCAGCGGAAATTCTCCACGAGCGCGGGCTGCGTCTGTCAGTCTTGCGCGATGAACTGAACCGTGCGCAGGGCGAAAAAATGTCCTCAAACCGTCCAAAAGAAACATCCCTACTTTCGGAATTCAGCCGCGATCTCACGCAGGCCGCGCTGGAAGGCCAGCTCGATCCGCTGATCGGGCGCGAAAACGAGCTCGAGCGCGTGGTCGAGATCCTCTGCCGCCGCACCAAGAACAACCCGGTGCTGATTGGGGAGCCTGGCGTGGGCAAAACGGCCATCGTCGAGGGGCTGGCGCAGCGTATCTCGGACGGCAGCGTGCCGTCGTTCCTGGCGGACAAGCGCATCCTGGCGCTGGACCTCTCGCTCATCGTCGCCGGCACGAAATACCGCGGCCAGTTCGAGGAGCGCCTGAAGACCATCATGAAGGAGCTGATGGAGGCGCAAAACGCGGTGGTGTTCATCGACTAGCTGCACACGCTGGTGGGCGCTGGCTCCGCAGAAGGTTCGCTTGACGCCGCCAATATTCTGAAGCCGGCCCTCTCACGGGGAGAGATCCAATGCATTGGCGCCACCACGCCCGCCGACTACCGCAAGTCGATCGAGCGCGATCGCTCGCTCGAGCGGCGCTTCCAGGCGGTAAAAGTTCCGCCGCCCTCGGAAGACGATGCTATCAAGGTGCTGTTCGGCATCAAGGAGCGATACGAGAAGTTCCACGCCGTCGCTTACAC
>JBOGJW010000403.1:0-3240 GCA_050745245.1 Terriglobia bacterium
TGCTTCGCGGAGTTTACCCTGAGCTCCTTCGCTGCGCTCAGGACCGTTCTAAGCGGAGCGAACGGGCTCAGCATGACAGCCACCGTCGATTTGTTCGCAGCTTCTGACGCATCACGCATCAACTTGGACAGCGCTTGATGTGGACCGCCTGGCGCCGACGCCAGCACAGGCGCGGAAGCCGCGCTCACCGCTGTCGCAACCTGAGTTCTGGCTGGGGGAAAAGAAGCCTGCGGTCGAGGGCGCGTTCATCACGAGGATTAATTGATTCTCCACCACGGGCCGCCGGACTGTCAAGGCTAGGGAGCGCGGGCTTCGAGCCCGCACCGGATGCGGCCGGGACGGCCGCCCTCCCAGGCCGAGTGCTCCGGCGGGTTATACTCGGTTGAGCGGAATGACCACGAAGACGGCTGGAAATAAGGAATCCGGGGTCTCGGGCCAGGCGATCATCATCGCCGTTATTGCGGCCATCGGCGGGCTGCTCTTCGGTTACGACACCAGCGTGATTTCCGGCGCGATTCTCTTCGTGCGCCACCAATTCGCGCTGAGTTCCTTCGCGACCGAGCTCGCCGTGAGCATCGTGCTCGCGGGCGCCGCGCTTGGCGCGGCCGTCGCCGGCTATTTCACCGACCGCTTTGGCCGCCGGCCCGTGCTCGTGGTGAACGCCATCATCTTTGGCATTTTCGCCGTAGTCACCGGGCTCTCGAACGGGCTCGCGCTGTTTCTTGCGGCCCGTTTCCTGGTAGGGATCGCCATCGGCGTCACCTCGATGGTGACGCCGCTTTATATCGCCGAACTCGCGCCCACTGCGATCCGCGGAGCGCTGGTGACGCTCAACCAGCTCGCCATCGTTACCGGAATCGTTGTTGCCTACTACGTCGATTACCTCTTCTCCGGTAGCGCCGACTGGCGCGCGATGTTCATCAGCGCGGTGATCCCTTCGATTCTCCTCCTGGTGGCCTTGATCTTTCTCCCCGAAAGCCCCCGCTGGCTCGCCGCGCGGTCGCGTTACGACGAGGCGCTGGGCGTGCTTCGGCGCGTTGAGAGCGCCTCCGAGGCGCGGCGCAATCTTGATGAGCTGCGGCGCATCACCGAAGCGGACCAGCTGAAATTCTGGGATCTTTTCGCGGTGCGCTTCCGCAAGCCGCTGCTGATCGGCGTAGGGCTGGCCATATTTCAGCAAATCACCGGCGTGAACACGATCATTTACTACACGCCCACGATTCTGCAGATGGCGGGGTACAAGAGCGCTTCGAGCGCGCTGCTGGCGACGGTACTGGTGGGCGGCGTGAACCTGGTTGCCACGATTGTTTCGCTCTTCCTGCTGGACCGCGTGGGACGGCGGCCGCTGCTGCTGATTGGAATCGTGGGCATGTTCCTCGGGCTGGGCCACCTTGGCTACTCGATGGGCGTGGGCCATATTTCCCGCGGCGCGGTGCTGCTGGACGTGCTTGGGTATCTCGCCGCCTTCGCCATCAGCATGGGGCCTATATTCTGGCTGCTGATCTCGGAGATCTATCCCACCACCATCCGAGGCCAGGCGATGTCGCTGGCGTCGGTTACGATATGGGTTGCGGACCTGGTGGTCTCCATCACCTTCCTCAGCCTTGTCGGGGCGCTGGGCGCGCGCTACGCTTTCTGGCTTTATGGCCTCGCGTGCGTGGCCGCCTTCATTTTCTCCTGGATGCTGGTGCCGGAGACCAAAGACAAGACTCTCGAACAGATCGAGGCGTCGTGGTAATCACGGCATTACGGACGCGCTTTATCGCCGGGTTATAATCTCGCCGATGGATGCTGAGTTCTCGGACGTTGCTTTTCACGATTCGGCCAGGGCAGCCGCAAACCTGGAGCGGGTGGCGCAGGCGATTCCAGCCGCATTGCGCGCGCCGCTCGCGTCGCTTCTCGCCCAATCCCCCGATCCCGACGGCGCTTTGAACTTCCTCGAGCGCTATGCCAGCCAGGCGCCTCGGGAAGCGCTCGATGGCCTTGCCCAATATCCAACCGCGCTCACCTGCCTGGTCGCGATTTTTGGCTACAGCGCCTTCCTCGCGGATACATTTCTGGCCGAGCCGGGTCTTCCCATTCAGTTCGCCAGGGATCGCCATTTCACCAAGCTCAAATCGAAGGAAGATTTGATGCAGGACTACGCGCGGTTCTCGACCACCGCGCCCGACCCGTGGCTCTCCGCGCAACTGGCGCGCTTCAAGCGCCGCACCTACCTCCGCATCGCGCTCAAGGACGTGCTTGGCGTGAGCACGCTGGCCGAGACAACGCTCGAGCTCTCCGAGCTCGCCGACGTCATCATCGCCAACGCGCTGGTCTACTGCGCTCAGCAGCTTCGCACACGATACGGCGAGCCGCAGTACCGCGACGCCGAGGGGCGCACCTCGCGCAGCGAGCTGAGCGTGATCTCGCTCGGGAAGCTGGGCGGCAACGAGCTGAACTACAGCTCGGACATCGACCTGCTCTTCCTCTACTCGCGCGACGGAGAGACCTCCGGCGGCAGCGAGCCGGACTCCTTGATTTCCAACAAGGAGTATTTCGTGCGGCTGGCGAACGCGGTCACGCGCACGATAACCCAGAGCACGCCCTACGGCCAGGCGTTTCGAGTGGATTTGCGGCTGAGGCCCGAGGGCGAGCAGGGGGACCTGGCGATCTCGCTCGCCTCGGCTCTCGAATATTACGAGCACCGCGCCCGCGACTGGGAGCTGCAGATGCTCATCAAGGCACGGCACTCAGCCGGGGACGAGCGGCTCACCCGCGAGTTCCTCCGCGCAACAGAGCCTTACATCTACGGCGCGCCTGCCGATTTCGCCGCCATTGAAACCGTCCTGCTCACGCGCGAGAGAATCTCGAAAAAGTCGGGCGCCAGCCGCAACGAGGGCACGGACATCAAGCGCCATCGCGGCGGAATTCGAGACATCGAGTTTCTTACGCAGTGCTTGCAGCGCCTGCACGGCGGGCACGACCGCTGGGTGCGATCCGGCGGAACGCTGCCGGCCCTGCGCAAATTGAATGATAAAGGCTGCCTCTCCGATAAGGACTATGCCGGCCTGAATACCGCCTACGAGTTCCTGCGCAAGCTTGAGCACCGCATCCAGCTTGAGCAGGGCCGGCAGACGCACCGGCTGCCGCTCGATCCGGAAGCTATGGACCGGCTCGCGCGCCGCGTGGGCGGCGAGCGCTCCGGCGCGCACGCTCTTGCCGCCGGCGGCGGAGCCACGGGCGCGCTCGAGCCCGGCG
>JBOGJW010000404.1:0-3802 GCA_050745245.1 Terriglobia bacterium
CCGAACAGGGGCAGCTTCTCGTACCACGACAGTTTCTCGCGAAGGCGCACCACGCCGCCGACAACCGTAATCGCAGGCGGCTGCAAGCCGCGAGCTTTTTCAGCAATGTCGCCGAGTGCGCCGCTCACCACTTCCTGCTGCGGCGTAGTTCCCCAGCGGATCACGGCTGCGGGCGTGGAGGCGTCACGGCCCTCCGCCAGAAGGTCCCGGACAATCTCCGGGAGGCTGCGCGCACCCATCAGAAAAACGCGGGTCTGATCGCCCGCCGCGCTCTCACCCGCATCAGCCGGGGCCGGATGAGCGCTCCCGACCACAACGCCCGAAGCCAGATCGCGGTGGGTCACAGGAATGCCAGCATAGGCGGGGACTGCGTACGCAGAGGAGACGCCCGGAACCACCTCAAAGGGAACGCCCGCTTCGGCCAGCGCCGCGGCCTCTTCGCCGCCGCGCCCGAAAATAAACGGATCGCCCCCCTTCAGCCGCACCACCACCTGCCCGGATTGCGCCTTGCGGATCATCAGGCCGTTGATGCGGTCCTGCGTCAGCGTATGGCGGCCGGCGCGCTTGCCGGCGAAGATTCTTTCGCAGCTTTCACGCGCGCCCCTGAGGAGTTCTTCGTTAGCGAGAAAATCGTAGATGATGCAATCCGCGCGGCGGATCAGTTCCCGCCCGCGCACCGTAATTAAGCCGGGATCACCCGGGCCCGCGCCGACGAGGTAGACTTTGCCTGGCATGTTCGATTTGTGATTTCTGATTTCTGATCGGCGATTGCCTCTCGCCAGCCGAGAATCGCAAATCAAAAATCAACAATCCTGGCGCCCAGGCGCAGCAGATCCTCGGCAAGGCTTGCACCGGCCGCGTCCGGGTCGCTCGCGCTGGCCTCTGTGTGACTCCGGACGATCCTGCTTCCATCGGGAGCTGCCACCATGGCGGTGATCTTCAGGCGCTCACCGGCCATGACCGCGAATGCCCCGATCGGCGTCCGGCAGCCTCCGCCCAGCGCACGCAGCACGGCGCGCTCGGCGCGCACCGTGCAATGCGCCCAAGGATCGTCCAGCAACTTCGCCGCCGCGGCCGCGCGGCTGTCACCCCGGCGAACCTCGATGGCGAGCGCGCCCTGGCCCGGCGCCGGGCAAAGGTGCTCCGGCTCGAAATATTCCGCGACGGGCTGCGCGAGGCCGAGACGGCGCAGCCCCGCGGCCGCCACCACGAGGGCATCGCACTCGCCGCGCATCATCTTAGCGATGCGGGTATCGACGTTGCCGCGCATAGGAATAACGATGAGATCGGGCCGCAGGCTGCGCAACTGCGACTCCCGCCGTAGGCTGCTGGTGCCGATCCGCGAGCCCGCAGGTAATCCTGAAAGCGCTGCGCCGCTTCGAGTAAGCAGGGCATCACGCGGGTCCTCGCGCGCGGGAACCGCCGCGATTGAGAGGCCATCCGGCTGATCTACCGGAACGTCCTTCATGCTGTGGACAGCGAGATTGATGCGCCCGTCGAGCAGCGCTTCTTCGATTTCCTTGATGAATAGCCCCTTGACGCCCGGCGCGGCGAGCGAAACCAGCTTATCGCCGCTGGTGGCGAGGACGCAGATTTCGGCCGCGTGTCCGGCGCCATCGAGCCGCTCTCTCACCCACGCCGCCTGGGCAAGAGCGAGCTTGCTGCCGCGCGTGCCGATGATCAGATCCATCCGAAGCTATTCTGTCACGCCAAAAATTTTGCGCAGCGTTTGAGCAAGCGTTCCGCGTTCCGCGTGACCTGCCGTTGTCTTGAGCTCGGTGATGGGGCCGTGGAGAATCTTGTTGAGGATCGCCTGCGTGAGATCATCCACCGCCTCGCGCTGGGCGGAGGACAGCGTGCTCATGCGGCCCCGGAAGCGCTCCAACTCGCTCTCGCGGATGATATTCAGGCGCTGCTCAAGCGCCACGATGGTGGGCGCGACATCGCGTGACGCGAGGCGGCGCACCATCTTCTGCGCTTCCTGCCGCACGATTTCCTCCGCCCAGACGGCTTCGCGCTCGCGCTGCTTTTTGTTGGCGTCGACGACTGAGCCGAGGTCGTCAATGTCGTAGACGAAGGCGTTCTCGATCTCGTTCACACCCGGGTCGATGTCCCGCGGCACCGCGATATCGACAAAAAACATGGGCCGGTTCTTGCGGGCCCCGAGCGCGCGCTCAACGTGCTCGCGGTGAATGAGGCAGTGCGGCGATCCGGTAGAGCTGAGGACAATATCGGCGCGAGGAAGAACGTTAAATATCTGGTCGAAGGGCACAGCCTCTCCCTGCAGGATGCCGGCCAGCTCCGCCGCCCGCTCGTAGGTGCGATTGGCCACCAGGATGCGCCCCGCGCCGCTATTTGTAAGATGCTGCGCCGCAAGCTCGCTCATCTTGCCCGCGCCCAGGAGAAAGACCGTCTTGTTCTCGAGTGATCCGAAGATCTTCTTCGCCAGCTCAACCGCGGCATACGAGACCGAAATGGCCGCGCTGCCGAGCGCCGTCTCGCGCCGGACGCGGCGGCCCACGGCCACCGCATGGTTCATCACCTCATAGAGCTCGCCGCGAAGCGCGCCGGCCTCGCGGGCGATTGCCAGCGCCTGCTTCACCTGGCCCAAAATCTGCGGCTCGCCCAGGATCATCGAATCCAGGCTGGCGGCCACGCGGAAGAGGTGCTCCACCGCTTCCTCCTGCCGGCGCCAGTAGAAGTGCTGCTCGTAAGCCGCCAGATCGCAATGGTGGTAATCAGCCAGGAAGCCGCGGATCACCGGCTCGGGGTCGGCGCCGGGCTCGGCGTTGGCGGCAACCTCCACCCGGTTACAGGTGGAAAGAATAATCGCTTCCTGAATTCCCTCCCGGGAAACCAGGTCGGCGAGCGCCGCCGCCAGGCGCGATTCGGAGATATTGATCTGCTCGCGCACCTCGACGGGCGCGGTGCGGTGGTTCATTCCGGTGAGAATGAGGTTCATACCTTCAGTGCATCCGGCTGATGGTAGGGAAATACCCGTGCTGCGAGCTCAGGAAGCTGGCTCCCAAAAACGTTATCATAACCGCCGCAAAACCCAGGATTGCGACGTAGGCGGACCTCCGCCCGCGCCACCCCCGGCTGAACCTGGTGGAACACAGAACCAGGTAAATGAACCAGGTAAAAAGGGTGGCCAGAATCTTGGGGTCCAATTCCCACGTCCCCTGCCACGCCCGGCTGGCCCAGAGGCAGCCTGTAAGGATGCCCGCGCTCAGGCAAATCAATCCAAAGGCGAGGGATCGGTCATAAAGGCGGTCGCAGATTTCGAGCGAGGGCAGGCGGCCATAGAGGGAGCGCGGACGCTTGGACTTCAATTCTCCCTCCTGCATCAGGTACATCACGGCGGCGGCGAAGGTCAAAAAAAGTCCCGTGTAGCCCAGGATCATCGCCATGCTGTGCGCCACCAGCCAGCCTCCTCGCAGCGTGGAGGAGGCCAGGGGCCGGCCGGGATTGAGCGCCGCGGCGAGCGTCAGTGCAAAGACAAAGGGCAAAACCAGCACGCCCAGCCAGGTGATGTAGTACCGCCGGTAGAGCAGCAAAAAGGCCAGCGCGACATTAAAGGCCAGGAAGGAGAGCGCGCTCTGGACGTCCATCACCGGGAGCCGGTGAAGCTGAACCGCCGCAATCACCAGCTCGGCGCCGTTCAGGACCAGGCCCACCGTCAGCGCGGAGATCGCCGCCGGACTGAGCACCGCGCGTCCCAGGAAAGCTGACGGAAGCGAAAGAACGATGCCCAGGCCATAGAACGCCAGCGCGGACCATAAAAAGGCAGGATGCATAGGGT
>JBOGJW010000405.1:0-3524 GCA_050745245.1 Terriglobia bacterium
CATCAAGGGCACCTATAAGACCAAGACCAACAAGAAGGGGAATTACGTCTACATCGGTCTTCCGATCGGTAATTACAAAGTTATTCTCGAGGACCCGCAGGGGCACCAGCTTTTCTACGTCGAAAAGCACGTTGGCTTGGGTGACCCGACGGAGGTTGATTTTGACCTCCGCAACGAGAAAGGGGCGCAGCAGCAGCTCGAGGCCTTAAAACAACAGAAGCAATTCGGCGCGCTAAAAGACCAGTTCGATTCCGCGATGGCGCTTTACAACCAGGGCAAGTACACCGAGGCGGGCGATGCCTTCGCCAAAGCGGTACCGCTTGCAAGCGGGAAAAATCAGGCGGCCGTGCTGGGAAACGAGGCCGACGCCTACTTCAAGGCCGGGCAATACGACAAATCGGCCGCGGCCCTGCAGGAAGCCATCCAGAAAGACCCCGATAACAAGGACTTGCACTCGTCGCTCGCGAATGATTACGTAAAGATGGGTAAGACGGACGAGGCCGCGCAGGAGTTCAAGAAGGCCGGCATAGAAGTGAATCAGAAAGCCCTCGAGCAGGAGAAGAAAGCGACGGCCGCAAACGAGCAGTTCAAGAACCTGAAGCAGGCATTCGATGAAGGCAACCAGCTTTACAGCGCCGGCCAGTACGCCCAGGCCGCTGACATGTTCGAGAAGGCAATCCCCTTCTCGAAGGGCAAGAACCTTCCGGTGGTTCTTTCCCGCGCCGCCGACAGCTACGCCAAGGCCAAGCAATACGACAAAGCGGTTGACGATTACCAGAAGGCGATTGCGGCCGATCCGACGAACGGCGGCTATCTGAACAACCTGGGCACGCTCTATGGGCAGATGGGCAAGCCGGACCTGGCGATCCAGCAGTTCGAGAAGGCGGCGCAGGTGGACCCCACAAACGCGGCCCGGTATTACTACAACGAGGGAGCCATCCTGACCAACGCCGGAAAATCGGATCAGGCGGCAGCGGCGTTCAAGAAGGCAACCCAGGCGGACCCCAACTACGCCGACGCCTATTTCCTCGAAGCTCAGGCGTTAATCGGCAAGGCCACAACCGGCCCGAACGGCAAGGTGGTGGCGCCGCCGGGAACCGTGGAGGCTCTGCAGCAGTATCTGAAGGTTGCGCCCAGTGGCAAGTACGCCGCCGATGCCCAGACGATGCTTCAGACGCTTACTGGAAAAGTACAGACGCAGTACAAGCGCCATTGAAGTAGTCGAAACTGCGCAGAGGGGCGCTGGTCTCGGCTCGCGAAAGTTGTTGTTGAAAATGGCTCTGGAACGAGGAGTTGAGCCCGCAAAGCAGGCGGCAGAATGTAGCCCGCGGCGTAAGAAGGTGTGAAAAAATTTGGGGCCTGTCATTCTGAGGAGCCGCAGGCGATGAAGAATCCCCGTATTTGCTTGCTTTTTAAAATACCGGCATGCTTCATTTCGCTCAGCATGACAGTCAACCGCGATTTTTTCACATCTTCTAAGCCGCGGGTTGGCATAACCTCGCTTTCTCTTCCCCGTCCCGTCTCTCCAGGCGCAGCCTGGAGAGCGGCGACCACGGGCTTACGGCCGGGGCTATATTCTGCCGGCCCTTCGGGCCTCAAACCTGACGCGCTGGACTCTCGCGACGTATTTCTGACCCCGCGATCCCGCGCCTTGGCCGCTCTGATCATCGCGCTGCCTTTGGCGCTCGTCTTTATTCTGGCTCATTCCGCCTTCGCTGACACCATTACGCAAACTAGCGCCGACGGTAGGGTGCAGGTGATCCAGACCGGCGCCATTGTAATCCACATCGACTCCTCGCTCCTCGTCTACAAACATTTCGATCTAAAGCAGCGGCGCGTGGAGCGCGTGCAGCTCAATCAGGGCAGTCTGCCCTACCAGGTGGCCGGCAGCGGTCCAGCCGGTCAGCAACAGATCGTAAACCTCTGGAAAAAGTTCGGCTACACGGCCAACGTCACCGACTCCTCCGGTAAGGTAACGCGTGTCTTCGATTCGTACCTGGATTTCTTTCCTCCGGCGGGCGTAGGCACATTTCTCGAATCGGTCCCCGCGCGCACCACCCTGCCCATCCTTTTGGACAACGGCGGAGCGGACGATATCGACTTTTCCGACATTTTGACCGTCCAGAACGACGGCGGCCATCTCAAGATCACCCTTAGCAACGGCCGGGTGGAAACCGGCAAGTTTCTGATGCCGACGCAGGAGCGCGCCATCGCCCACTTCATGGGCATCACCAGCCACTACTCGCCCGCCAGCCCCGACACTTATGACTTTTCCTTGCCGCTCGCCCAAGTGAAGAAAATCCATTTCGAGCAGTAGCGCCCGCTTGATGCGGCCGGGATGCGGGAATTCGCGGATGGCAGGAATGACGTCGGCTGTGGCCGTGAACCTGATGAAATTAGGCACGGCTGGGAATCGCGCGGCGGTAGCGGACGCCGTAAACCCGGCGGTGAGTGCCGTCAATGTCGCGGCGAGAGACGATTAGAGCGTCAACTTCGATGCTGTGCCCCGCCTTGCCGTAGGGACACGCTACCATCACTCCCTCGCCGATTTGGTAGATCTTCTCGCTCGCGAAGCAGACGCCGCCCTTCGATACATTCTCACTCTTTGTAATCTCCACTCCGCCGGAGTAGTCCCGCACCAGGACGGTCATTTGCAGCAGCAAGCGGCGGCTCCGGCGCCGCTCGCGGCCCGAAGCGGCTTCGGCAACGGAAGCATCCGCGTCGGGCGAGGTCTCTTTGATCTCGCTTACCGCGTATCCCCACGGGGTGACGGACCGGCAGGCAGCGCAGTGGCGAGCAAGGATGCCGGAGCTATCGAGCACCTCAACCTCCACTATCGCGAGGCGTGCCATCTCCTGCTGCTGGCATTCGCGGCACGCCAGCAGCGCCTTCGCGTAGGAGTTTTCATCTCCAGGCAGCGACGGGAAACGAATGCCCCATAAGCTGCTCGTCGAATCCAGAGATTCTCTTCCGGGTTCTGTATTCCCGGAGGAGTCGAAAGCAATAGGTCCGGTGAATCCAAACTCGCCACCTCTCTCGGTGTGGGGAATGAGCGGCCCGGCCACGCGAAACACCGCCTCTTTGCGGCTCAGCTTATTCAGCACCTTCACCTGCTGGCCGCTGTGCAAGAGGCGGGCAATGCGAATGCGCGCTCCGTGCCGATTGATGTTGATGGTGTGGGCCTCGCATTCGAACGCATCACCATTTTCATCCACTCCGCGGACGAGGAGCGGCACAGTCAGCATCAGGCGATCGGAGCGGCGCCGCTCGATAGTCATGGAGGTCCGTCCCAATTATATGCCCCTCTGCCCGATTACGGAGCGCGTGGGGGCGGGGAAGCGGCGAGTGAGGCGCTGCCGGCACGGCCGAGGTCCTGCGCTGATGCCCCGTTGCTAACAACGGAGGCTAATCGAAGTAAGCGCTAGTGGCCGGAAGGGCGTTCAAGACGGGGCCCGACCACGACGCATTCGAGCGCATCTTCATTGCTCTCGCCGGGCTCCGGCGCGCCCTTTTCTCGCAGGTTC
>JBOGJW010000406.1:0-3165 GCA_050745245.1 Terriglobia bacterium
ATCGCCTGGATGGCGGCGCGCTGCGATGGAGCGGATTACGGCAAAGTGCTCGTCTTCGCGTTCCCGAAAGACAAGCTCGCCTACGGTCCGCAGCAGATTGAATCGCGTATCGATCAGAATCCCACCATCTCCCAGCAGCTCACGCTGTGGAACCAAGGTGGCTCTAAAGTGGTACGAGGCACGCTGCTGGTGATCCCGGTCGCAAAAGGAGTGCTCTACATCGAGCCGCTTTATCTCGCCGCGCAGGCGGGCGCGGCAATCCCTGAGCTAAAACGCGTAATCGTAGCCTATTCCGACCACGTGGTGATGGAGCCGTCGCTCGGCGAGGCGCTCAGCCAAATTTTCGGAGGCGCGGTGGAAACACCCGGAGCCGCGGCGCCAACCGCAACCACCGCGACGGCCGCGCCTGCGCCGCCCGGCCCCGTCGTACAGAAGATTCGGCCGCTGATCGAGCAAGCCAACGAGCACTTTCAGCGCGCCCAGGAAGACCTGCGCAAGGGCGACTGGAGCGGATACGGCCAGGAGGTACAGAAGCTGGGCCAAATCCTGAAGCAGATGCAGCCGAAGTAGGGAAGGATTGTAGCGCAGGGCGGCAGGGCCGCAATCAAGCGCCGTTTTCAGTCATTCCCGCGCAAGCGGGAATCCAGTTAATTAAATGGACCCCCGATTTCTCGGGGGTGACACCGATGGCGGCGGTTGAAGGATCTCCCAGGAAAAGCGTTGTCATTTTCCAGGCGCGGAATCCGATTGAAGCAGCCCCCGGTCGGCGGCATCCGCGTGCTGGTGAAGCTGAGTGAACTTTTGAAGAGCGGCCGCTGCTCCTTTGGCGTCGCCCGCGCGGCGCCGCAGTTGTGCCAGCGCGTAGTACGGCTCGGCAAGCTGCGGGTCGTCGCGAATCGCGTCCTGGAATTCGACTTCCGCCTCCTCGGTGTGCTGATCCTGCACCAAAGCCAGTCCCAGCCGGTATTCGGCCAGCGCAAAATGCGGCCGGCAAGCAATGGCCGCTTTGAGCTGCGTCGCAGCCTCCGCCGGCTGATGCATGCGCAGGAGCGTGGCGCCGTAAAAATAAGCGGCGAGAGCGTTGCACGGTCCCGGCGGCCGCAGCGCTTCCTTGAAGTACTCCACCGCCTGCTTGTAGCGCCCGCTCGCCGACTCAATCACCGCCGCGAGCAGCACCGGCCGCGTATCACCATGTTTTGCGCCGCTTGCAAGCAGCGGCGCGAGCGCGGCCAGCGCCGCAGCGTCGCGTCCCAGAAGATAGTTCACCAGCCCAGCCTGGTAGCGCAGCCCCGCAGACTCGGGAAGCCGCCTGAGCGCCTCATCGGCAGACACCGCGGCATCGCTGAGGCGGCCGTCGAGCACTTGTGCCTGGATCAAGCGCATCCGTGCGCGCTCGTTCTGCGGAACCAACCGCGTGAGCCGCCGGAAACTATGCGCCGCTTGCGAATATTGGTGAAGCGCCATCTGGGTTTGACCATAGGCGTACCAATAGATAGGGTTGCGCGCCGCCGCGGGGGTTTTATCGAGAAGCGTAAGCGCCTGATTTGCATCGCCACGCCCGGTCCACAGCGCCGCGAGCGCCGCGTACGGCAGCGGCTGATCCGGCGCGAACCGGATCGCAGACTTCCACAACTGCTCCAGGGACGCGACCTGCTTCGCTTCCGCCAGAACTCCGGCGAGCGCTTCGAGGAAATGCGGATCGGCGTAGCTGCTTGCGCTGAGGCTCGACACGAGCGCGGCGAGTTTTGCGGATTCGCCCGATCCCGCCTCGGCGCGCGCGAGGTTCACCAGCACATCTTTGGACGCGGGCTCTTGCTGCCGTAGTTTTTCAAGGATGGCGATTGCGGGCGGATACTGCTTCGCCGCGATCAGGAGAATTGCGGTGTCGTATGCGTAGCCGGGGTTTTGCGGATCAAGCGTATGAGCGCGCTCAAGCTCGACGAGCGAGCCCCGTTCGTTGCCGGTGCGTGCAAACGTGAGACCCAGATAGGCGTGCGCTTGCGCCAGCCGAGAGTCCGATTGAACAGCCTTTTCGAGATCCTGCCGAGCCTCCGCAAAATGCCCCGCGCGGTAAGCGCCAATTCCTTGCGCCAGCCATGCGTTTGCGGCGGTGCGACTCTGCGGGGCAGGCCGCGCCAGCATGGCGCCGGCTGCGCACAGCATCGCCAGGATTATCGTCAATTCCAGAAGCCGGCGTGCACGGCGAAGCATCCTCCCTCAAAACCTGAGACGCCGGCGTAGCGGCGGCATCTTGCCAGCCTGTGCGAAAGATAAGGTCAGCAAGACGCTGGCGGTACACAGCGCATGCGTCTTCAAAAGATAAACTTCAGGGCCATCTGCAGGATGCGTGGCGCATTCACACCGGTTACGAGCCCAAACGTCCCGGAGTTAACGTTTCCGTCCGGGTTTTGAAACTGGGCGTGATTAAAAAGATTGAAGGCCTCGGCGCGGAACTGAATATGTTTAGATTCAGTGATGCTAATATCCTTTTCGAGCGCCAGGTCAAAATTGTTGAGTCCGGGACCGTGGAAAAAGCGCCGGTTGGAGTCGCCGAGCTGCCCGAAGGGCTCCTCACTGAAGAGCGAGGTGTTGAAATAGTTGAGGCCGCTGCGGGGATTCGTATTATTCAGTATTTTTCCGGGCGTGAAGTTCGGCTCGTCCACATTGTCCGACGTGGCGCCGAGCAGAGAATTGTCGTCGCCTTCGCTAATCGTCACCGGGAGTCCGGTCGCAAACGTCGTTATGCCGGAAACGATCCAGCCCTTGAGAATTCGGCTTGCCACCGGCCCCTGGGCAAAGGAGAACTTTCCCAACGGAAGCATGTAGCTATAGCTGGCGACGAAGTTGTGAGTGAGATCAAAGGCGCAAAGGCCTTTGCTCACCCGGTAATTCAGCGGGTCAATTCCCTCCTCGAGTTGCGAAGCATTATCCATACACTTACTGTACGTGTATCCTAACAGCAAGGAAGCGTTGGCGCTCGTGTGCCGCAGGCTTACCTGCAACGAATTGTAATTGGAGTTGGCCATCTCATCCATGTAGGCGTTCGTCGCCAGGTCGGGCCCGAGAGGCCGGACGCTGACCGGCGGACCGGAAACGGGATAAAAGAGTCCCGTTTCTCCGAAAGGCCCGCAGGTGGCGGTGCCCGGGAGCACCGCCGCCGGCGCA
>JBOGJW010000407.1:0-7952 GCA_050745245.1 Terriglobia bacterium
GATGTAAAGAAATAGTTCTTGTCCTGGTGTGGCACTGCGGACCCCTTTCTGTTGATTCCAAGCCCTGCTATGGATGTTTTCTGTGGTAACTAGCGGCGTTCTCGAGCGAAGCAGCCGTCCGAAGGTCCCTCGACGTTGAGCACAATCTACAACAGTGCCATACCCGTCGGCCGCTGTCAAACCGACGGCGGCTTTTGGCGTTAATATCAAGCCGCGGAACCCAGGTGCGGTAATGCCTCAGTTTCAGGCGCGTAGAGGCGGCTTTACGCCGCCATTTTTGGATGGCGGGATAAACCCGCCGCTACATCCGCGCCCAAGACTGAGGCATTACCCAGGTGCGGAGGTCCTCGCTACGATCCTTTCCAACCTACACATCCCGCCCAGAGTGTCTCACCGGTCTCACCCGGGGTCGGCGCCGCAGGGTTAGGCTCCGGGCGGGCGTTCCCTCAGAAAATCGGTTTATTGATTCTAAAGGCTTATTAGGCTTCGTTCCGTTCGTTTTGCATTTTGGGCCTGGCGTCCCCTTGTGGGAGGCACGTCCCCGCGGTACAGTCCACACTCACCAAGCGTAACAGGAGCGCGCGACAAAGTGGAGACACACGAGACGAATGGGACGGCCTTTTTACACCTCGCTACTGCGGAATTTCCACCTCCGCGCCTTTGCGCTCGGCCGAAAGGTAGGCGCTGTAAAGGACGGCCGTGGTGTCGCGGCCGAGCTCGCCCCCGGCGAGCGGCTCGCGTCCGTCCCGGATGCACTCCACGAAATCCTGAAACTCCTGCGGGTAGCCGTGCTGCCAGTCCTCGTCGGGCGCCGGATGGCTCCAGCCCTGCTTGGTGCTGGTCTTTTCCACCACGTAGATGTCCTTAAAGATGTCCTCGCGCGGGTTGAAGGTTTCGACGGCGTTGATCGGGTTCAGATTGCACCGCGTGCGGTGATTGTTGGCGTAGATCTCCAGCCAATTGCTGACGCCGCCCATCACGAGCTCGGTGGCGAAGAGGTCGGCCACGGTGCCGTCTTCAAAGGTGATGTGAGTCTGGCTGTAATCTTCAACGTCATCGTAGCTGGTGCGGAGGAAGCCCTCGTCGCGGAAAGTTTTGAGGCGCGTGATCTCGTGCAAACGGGCGCTCACGGTGGCCGGACGGATGGGCTTACCGTTGCGCGCCTCGCCCTCGGATCGCTTCAGGCTCAGCGCGGTCGTGAGCGGATGGCACGCTTTGCCTACCAGCGACCCGCCTCCCGAAAACTTCCACATTCCGTAGTACGGTGAGTGCGAGCCGCTGTGCGATTCGTCGCCGAGCATGCGCAGGATTTGCGCGCCGCTCTTTACCACGATCTCGCGCGCCTTTTGAACGGACGGGGCGTACACCCAATCCTCGGCGTAGCAGACCAGCTTCTTGGCGCGGCGCGCCGCATCGAGAATGCGCGAGCAGCTTGCCATCGCCTCTTTGAGCATGGTCGCTTTCGGGAACACGTTGCCGCGAAAATCGTCCGTGCCCGGGCCGTAATAGCCGGTGAACGGTTTCTCGATCACCACGTGCTTGCCGCGGTTGAGCGCCTCGACCGCCAGCGTCTCATGCACCGAGCCTGGCGCGCAGACGTCCACCACGTCGCAGGCGTCGCAGAGCGCATCGAAGGAATCGAACGCGCGCACGCCGAATTGGCGCGCAAACGCTTGGCGGGATTCCGGCGACTTGGATGTAACGCCCACCACTTCCACCGCCGCGCCGTAGACCCGCTGGTATCCTTTCCAGTGAAATTGCGCCGCAAAGCGCGCGCCGGCAATTCCGATGCGGATGGGTCCGCTCATTTTTTGTCTCTCCATCTGCGTATGATTTTGCCTTCAAGCCGCGTAGAGGCGGCTTTACGCCGCGATCGGCTGTGGCGGGATAAACCCGCCGCTACTTGCTCTCGTCCTGTTCCATCTCGCGCGCGAAAAGGCTGTAGCCCGGGTTGGGCGGGAAGATCGTGGAGATCAGGAGCATCCGCTGGCGCAGTTGCGGCACCGGCAGGTGTTCCGGGCCCACGCGAACCTGAACGTCGTGCCAGAGGCCGTGCAGATATTCGGCCAGCGTGCCTGCGAGCGACTCGTCGCGATAAGCGAGATAGAGTTCGCCGCCCTGTTCCAGGGACTCGGGAAGCTTCTGCTTGGCCTCGAGCGCCTCTTTGTCAATCTCGCCGGTAACTCCGTCGCGAATTTCCTGAAGCAGGAGGCGGTTGTAGGATTCAAGCTCGGCGTCGCTCTGCTTTTGGCGGACAAGCTGGGCGATGCTGGCTAGCAATTCAAACCCGGTGTCGTGCGCATCGACCTCGCGGCAGGCCAGGAGCAGGTTGGTGCGGTCGCCGTCGGTCACCCAGACGGCGGTGTGGTTTTCCCCGGACGGCTTCGAGAAGCACACGACGTCTCCCGATTCGAAACAGCCGATGTACGGCACCACTAGCACTCGCAGCTTTCCAAGGCGCTCGGCCATCGAGTCCGGAACGGCATGGGCGGGCTCCCGCACCATCGTGCGCTCTTCGGCGGGAGAAAGCAGCAAGGCGGAGTGTAGCTCCCATCCGTGCGAGAGGTGAGAAAGGAGCGAGACGCGATCACGCACGTAGTCGTGGACCGGGATCATTTCACCCGTAGGCGCTTCTGAAGGGTTCATCGAAAACTTTCCAAGTTCAGGCGCAAGGCAATGCGAGGGCGCGCCTTCTTTAATGAGATATTCTGCGGGATTCTGCTTCGGCTGTCCAGCGGGAAGCTCTCCGCGGCGTAGCGGCTCAGTCTCGGGCTCGTAGAGGCGGCTTTACGCCGCCCTTTTTGTGCTGGCGGGATAAACCCGCCGCTATATTACACGCAGCGTTCATGTTGCATTACTGGTAAGCCGATAATCCTTCAGCTACTTGTGGCGCCAGATTGCGCATGCTAAGGTTTGGCTCATCGGGTAGTTAAATTCCACAATAGAAGGGGAAGTGCATGCTGAGATCACAACTGTTTCCATGGGCGATCTGTGCAGCTTTGGCGTTGCTGCTTTCAGTCTCAGGTATTCCGGCTGCGGCCGGAACGATCACCTGGACGACCTGGGCCCATGCGACCACGGGCAATCCAGGATCGGCGACGGGGACCATAGGCTCGGTCGGTGTCGCGTATAACGGCCAGGTTACGTATTTCTACACGAATTATCCGAGTTGGACACCGGCCTCAACGTATGAGGGCGGGCCCGTTGCGAACGCTCCGAGCCCCAACAACATCATCGGCTTGACGGGCGGGTCAACCACCGGCGTCGACACCATTAACTTCTCCCAAGCGGTCGTAGACCCAGTCATGGCCATCTGGAGCTTGGGGCAAGGGGGCATCGCGGCGCAGTTCGTTTTCAACTCCAGCGAGCCCTTTAGCGTGGTAGCCGGAGGCCCTAGCGCGGAATATGGTGGAAGTTCCATTTATACCGGCGGGACCTGCCCGGCGAATGCGGTTTGCGGCGCAGAGGGCAACGGCACCATTCAGTTCAACGGCACCTTCAGCTCTCTGACCTGGACCAATCCAGTTTTCGAGAACTGGTACGGCTTCGATCTTGGAATTGCCGGAGTAGCCAGTAGCACTACGCCGGAACCGGCGAGCTTGCTCCTATTCGGCACGGGTTTGCTGGGGCTGGCGTATGCCGTGTGGCAGCGCCGAAAGCATGCGGCGGACCAATGCTGATTGGCTAGCCGTGGGTAGCGCGGACCTGCGCTTTTTCAGGTCCGCGGCTTTTCTCTCAGCAAAAACCGCAGACCTCAAAGGCGGAGGTCTGCGCTACCCTGCCAGTCCAATCTCAAGATTCCAAATTTGAGATTCCGGCGAGCGCGACGGCCTAAATGTCGTAATACAGCGCGAACTCGTAGGGGTGAGGGCGCTGGCCGATGGCTTGCACCTCATTCTTCATCTTGTAATCGATCCAAGTCTCAACCAACTCCTCAGTAAACACGTCGCCCTTAAGAAGGAAGTCGTGGTCCTTCTCAAGCGCGGAGAGCGCTTCCTGTAGCGTGCCGGGCAGGGAGGGCACTTTGGCGAGCTCCTCCGGCCCGAGGTCGTAGATGTCCTTATCGAGCGGCTCGCCCGGGTAGATCTTGTTTTCGATTCCGTCGATGCCGGCCATCAGCATGGCGGAGAAGGCGAGATAAGGGTTGCAGGAAGGATCGGGCGGGCGGAACTCCAGGCGCTTCGCTTTGGGGCTAGCCGAATACATCGGAATGCGGATGGCCGCGCTGCGATTGCGCCGCGAGTAGGCAAGGTTAACCGGAGCCTCGAATCCGGGCACGAGCCGCTTGTAGGAGTTCGTGGTGGGGGCGGCAAAGGCCACGATGGAAGCCGCGTGCTTCAGTAATCCGCCGGCGTACCACAGCGCCGCCTGGCTCATGCCGGCATACTTGTCTCCGGCAAAGAGCGGCTTGCCGTCTTTCCAGATGCTCTGGTGGGTGTGCATGCCCGAGCCGTTATCCTGGAAGAGCGGCTTCGGCATGAAGGTGACGGTTTTGCCGTACTGGTAGGCCACGTTGCGGATGATGTATTTGTAAATCATCATCCAGTCGGCGGAGATAACCAGCGGGTTGAATTTCTGATCGATCTCGCACTGCCCGCCCGTCGCCACCTCGTGGTGATGGCACTCGATATCCATCCCCGCCTTTTCCATCGTCATCACCATCTCGCTGCGCAGATCCTGGTAATGATCGGTGGGCGGCACCGGGAAGTAGCCTTCTTTGTAGCGCGGCCTGTAGCCAAGGTTTTCCTTCTCGCGTCCGGAATTCCAGCGTCCCTCTTCCGCATCGATAAAGTAGTAGCCGTGCTGCTGCGCCTGGTCGAAGCGGACGTTATCGAAGATGAAGAACTCCGCCTCCGCGCCAAAATAGGCTGTGTCGCCGATGCCCGTATAGCCAAGGTAGGCCTGCGCCTTCTTTGCGACGTGGCGCGGATCCTTCTGATAATGCTGCCGCGTGAGGGGGTCCGCGATGTCGCCGATCATCACCAGCGTGGGCGTGTCGGTGAACGGATCGAGCATGACCCAGCTCGGGTCCGGGATCAGGAGCATGTCGCTCTCGTGAATCGCGGCCCAGCCGCGGATGCTGGAGCCGTCCATGCCAAAGCCGTCTTCAAACGATTTTTCGCTGAGCTGGTGGATGGGGAAAGAGATGTGATGCCAGATGCCGGGCAGATCGGTGAAGCGAACGTCAATCATCTTCACGTTGTTCGATGCGGCAAACTCCAGAACCTCCTTGGCGTTCATGAAACCTCCAGGTGAAATTTTGCGGATGATGTGAGTGCGTTCAGTTTCGGGCGCGTAGAGGCGGCTTTATGCCGCCATTTGGCTGGCCAACCAAGACCCTCAGCCCGTTGAAGCCGCGTAGCGCGGAGCCGCGTTTTTCGGGTTCGCGGCTTTTTCGCTGGCCTTCAGGCACAAGCCGCAGACCTCAAAAGCGCAGGTCTGCGCTACCCGCTTTGTGTTCCGGGCGTCCAAGACATCATGTCCTTTATGTCTCGCCACGTCAAGATTGCGAGGCGAAAAAGTTTTTATCCATGCCATTAGTTTTGTGATTTTCTGATTGATGATCTGCGATTGCAATCACCAATCGGCAATTACAAATCGCCAACCGTTAATGTCTCGGCCCGAGGGCCATCAGCGCAAAACCCACCACCCCCAGCGCCGCGAGGAAAATAATGGGATCTTCGCTGGGCATTACCGAAAACGCTCCGGCGAGCGCGCCGCCGGCGAAGCTGCCGAGGTACTGCAGCGTCTGAAACGAGCCGAGCGCGGTGCCGTAGGCAGACTCGTGGGCGTGCTGGCTGACGAGGCTTGGCAAGATCGGCTCGAGTCCGGTAAAGCCGATGAAGAAAAGCGCGCCCGGCACGAAGACGGCCAGCAGGTGGGCGGGATTGAGCGCGACTACGCCGGGGCGGAACAGAAGAACGCCGCTAATCGCCATCACCAGGAAAGCTACCGCACCCGCCGGCCTGCCGAGCCCGCGGTCGGCGCTGCGCGAGAAACCAAACATTGTAACGCCGCTGATCAGAAGCATCGGAAGCAGCACGATATAGAAGCGCGTCATCTTCAGGTGGTGCTGCCGGATGAGTATAAGCGGCAGGTAAAACCAGAACGCCGTCATGAAGGCGTTCATCACAAAACCGCTGGCGTCGAGCGCCAGCAGCGGGCGCGAGCGCAGCACCTCGCGCACCGGGGCGACGGGCTCGGGGCGCGGTGGCGTCTCCGGCAGGCTCGCCGCCAGCAGTCCGACCGTGCCAAACGCCAGCACGGCGGTGAGCCAGAAGAGGGCTTGCACCTTGAACACACCGGCAATCAACGGCCCGCCAATCACGCCTACGGCGAAGGCGATGCCAATCGGTATGCCGAGGACGGCGTTGGCGGTGGAGCGGCGCTCGAAAGGAAAGTGGTCCGCCACGGTGGCGAACGCCGCGGCGCTGATCGTACCGAGGCCCTGCACGAATCGGCCGATGACGAGTACGTCGATGCGGAAGGCGGCAGGCAGCAGCGGCGGCAGCGCACAGAGCACGGAGCCGAATCCGAAAACCGCCATCCCGAGCAGCAGCACCTTGCGCCGGCCGATGTGGTCCGAGAGGCGGCCCATGGGGATGGCGGTGAAGGCCACGGCCATGCCGTAGCAGCCGAATGCCACGCCCACCAGAAATCGCGAGTGTGTGAACTCCAGGCCGTAGAGCGTGAAGACGGGAAGCACCAGGAAGAGGCCGAGCATGCGCAGGCCCACCGCACTGGCCAGCGCAACCAGCATCCTTTTCTGGGGTCTTGTGAAGGAAGCGGATGGGGTCTTGGCGAGGGCGCTCATGAACGGCTAAGGCGAAATCGGGTTCACGGCTGCGGGTTCGCCGTCGTCCGCAAACTCCGCCTCCACGGAGCAGGGCAGAAGACCTCGCTCGAAACCGCGGTCGAGGAGCGCCTGCACGGCCTTTCGCCCGCGCTCGCCGTAATCTACGGTCCATTCGTTCACATACATGGAGACGAACTTGTCCGCCGTAAAGTTGTCGATGCCGCGCGCGAACTGCAGGGCGTAGGAGAGCGCCTCCTCGCGATGCTCAAGGCCGTAGCGGATGCTTGCGCGCAGCAGCCGGGATATCCGCCGGATTACCTCCCGCCCAAGCGAGCGGCGAATGACGTTGCCGCCCAGCGGTAGAGGAAGTCCGGTCTCCTGCCGCCACCACTCCCCCAGGTCAACCGCCTTGCTGAGGCCCTCCAGTCCATAGGTAAGCTGCCCTTCGTGGATGATGACGCCGGCATCGGCCTCGCCGCTCGAAACGGCTTCGAGAATGCGGTCGAAGGGCAGAACGAACGTCTCAATTTCCGATTCATACAGCATCAAGGCAAGATACGCCGTTGTCATTCTGCCGGGCACCGCAATCCGGCGGCCGCGCAGGCTGCCGCCGAGCGAACCCTTCGCCACCACGATCGGACCATAACCGTCGCCAAAGCTTGCCCCTGACGGCAGCAGCATGTACTGCCCGGCGACGTAGGCGTAGGCGTGGAACGAAATCGCGGTCAGGTCGTAAACGCCTTCGCAGGCCTTCTCGTTAAGCGTTTGGATGTCTTCGAGGGTGTGGGTGAACCTGAAATTGTCGGTGGGAATCTTCCGGGTGGCGAGCGCATAGAACATAAATGCGTCGTCAGAATCGGGGCTGTGAGCCAGGCTGATTTCTGTAACCTCGGCGCGCGCGCCGTCCGCATTCTGAGCTGTCGATGCTCCCATGGTGTCTCTCGAGATCCTTTATCGCCTGTCCTTGGCGCTGAGGATGCAGCGCAGTACGGCGAAGCGGTCGCAAGCAAGGCTCGCGACTCGCGCCATCGCTGTCACCCCCTCGAAAGCGGGGGTCCATTCGATTAACTGGATTCCCGCTTTCGCGGGAATGACCGAACATGGCGCTCGGCTGCGGCCGCAAGGCGCTGCTGCGCTACAAATACCGGTGCGAGCC
>JBOGJW010000408.1:0-5680 GCA_050745245.1 Terriglobia bacterium
ATAGTCGCCTCCGCCTGCCCACTCCTCCGTCCATGTTCCCTGGGCCTGAGGAGTCTTGCTGTCATCAAAAAAGAAGCGAGGGTCTCCCTCTAACGTCGTCAGGTTGGCGCGGTGAGAGAAGATCAGGGAGGCGCCGACAAAGTGGCCGGACCAGTCTCCTCCGCCTTCCGTCTGCCGAGTGTCCAGAAGGTTGAGGTCCTTGCCGGGCGCCGGGTTCGGATGATCGCGATACGTCGCATGGAAGTACGCAGCATGATTGGCCGGGCCCTTGAACGCCGCGTACCGAACGCTCCATCGCACTCCCTTTATCGCCGAATCGCCCTCGTTTATCAGTTCAAACTGAGCCTTGCGGAAGAAGGGCATTGGGAGGTAGCACGCTAAATAGACGCGCTGGGCGTCAAAACGAATGTTCACCGGGAAAGCCTTTACGAGATATTCCCGGCCGTCGCGGTTGTAGAGGGTTCCAGCCCCAAAGAAGAGCGCAACCGGCGCATCGATTGAAGGATGGGACCTTCCATCCCATCTGACGCGCAGCCTCGAACGGCCAAACTCAATAGCACTCTCGCGAGGGACAGAAAACTCCAGGGAGCGAAGCATTGACGGCGCTTTTTGTATCTCGGCATAAGGAATAGATCCTTTGGCCGGAAGTACGATCTCTCCCGACCTCTGCTCGATGCCATTTTGTTTCCCGCTTCCTTCTTTCGTAACAAGATCTGAGCCGGACCGCGAAATCAGATCGAGCACATCTTTGCCAGGCACTGCGTCCGTGTTCCAGGAACGGATGGGTTGTGACAGGGGCGCTCCGCCCACGTAGTGGTGATAAATGTAGTACCCGGTACCGTAATGCGTGCGCTCGTAGGCCATGCGGAAGGAATGCTCAAAGGGGATCGGGACCCAGGTTAAGTCGGCGCCTTTTGTAGTGGACCACGTCCAGGCCAGCGGCTTCGGGAAAAGGCGTGCGGGAAGAAAGGTTGAATGTTCGACGGGGTGAGTGGGATCGGGCGTGCTGCTTTCTTCCAGAATGTAATCAACCCCGTCAGCCTGGTAGTGCCACGGGCTTCCGTGCCAATGGTTGTAACGGGCGAAATAGAGGATTCCAGGGCCCGCAAGGTCAAGGGTCACATTGAAGGTATCGCAGAGTTGGTATAAGAAGTTGCCGGCGTCTTTGTTTCCGCCACTGCGATCGTAGGTGCTGCGCATGTAAGCTCTTGCGCCGATACGCTGCCAGGCCCACCGGTCCCACCTGCGATACGCATCGAGACCAACCGGGATGACTGGGGGTTGAGCGGACAGCGTAGCCTCAGCAGAAAGAGCTGCGAAAGCGTGATGGGGTTTCTTGTCTGCGTTCACCGCCGCAAGAACGGCGGTGGCTGAGAGAAATTGGCGCCGATTCATGATTCCAGGCTGTGGGGTGGTGGGCGGTGCCCGGCTCGAACGGGCGACCTTCTGCTTGTAAGGCAGACGCTCTGACCAACTGAGCTAACCGCCCGGCCCTTTAATAGTTTGCCCAGCAACACGCTTACCTGCATTGTAGCATCATCGGCAGTGCGCACCCCGCACCGCAGAGGCTGTCCGCAAAGAGGTAGCGACAAAAAGTTCCCTGCCATTTCCCCGGACGCCTCAGACAGAAGCCTCTTGACGTCCCTTTGACTGTTTGGCATGTTTCCTATGAGGTTTACGAGGGCTGGTCGCATGGCAAATACTACCAGGACGGCGAGGAGCTTTACCATCGCACCTGAAGTAGATGAGTACATTTCCAGCACGAAAGGGGACCGCTCCGCCAGCGAGCGCGTCAACGAGATGTTGAGGCGCGCCATGCAACAGGAGCGTTACGAGAAACTGGAATTGGAAGCGCGGGCATTCTTTTCTACAGTTGGGGATGTTGAGCGGAAGGAAGCCAGGGCCTTCCAAGACGCCGCCATTCGGGCCATCACACGCGACTAAATTGCCTCCCTACTCCAGACGCGGTGAGCTTTATCCAGCAAGACTCGACAAAGTGCGCCCGGTGATTATTCTTTCCGTGGACAGCCTTCACAAGTACGCCTTCGATATCTGCGTCATCCCGGTCACAACTCAAGAGCACAGAAAGTTCAGTATGCGCGTGCATCTCAGAGCCGGAGACGGGGGAATAACCCGCGACTGTTGGGCAAAGTGTGACCAAGTGACAACCCTTGAGAAAGAAATGCTGCAATATCCCGCGCTAGGCTTTCTGTGCGCCGAGAAGTTTGAGCGCGTTCAAGAACAAGTCAAAATATCGCTCGATTTGCTTTGACGCGACGCCGACCCACTCTTTATCTTCAGGACGTCTCTTGGCATTATCCAAACTCGCAATTCTTGCCTTCAATAAAACGCCTCTTCTCGAACCGGGAATTAAATACCGCGATCAGCGCTTCTCGGTGGATCGCCTCGAGCGGCGGCACATGCCCGATCACGCGAACTTTTCCGTACCATTCGATAGCGCGGCGGTTCTCCAAGTCTTCGGGGCCGAGCATCACGACCCCGAGGATTTCGATGCCCGCGCCGCGCAGCGCCTCAATCGTCAGAAGTGTGTGGTTGATGGTTCCAAGCGCGGTGCGGGAGGCAATGACGGCGGGAAAACCGAGGCGCCGGATCAGGTGAAGCATCGTCTCGGTTTCGTTCAGGGGGACCAATACGCCGCCGGCGCCCTCGGCGATCACCGGACGCGCGATGGGATCGGCCGGGAGACGGATGCGGCTCAAATCGATGTGAATGCCGGATTCGCGCGCTGCCAGATGCGGTGAGACCGGTGGATCAAAGCAGTAGCATTCCGGCAGGGTTCGCTCCTCCGGAATTTCCGCCCATTGCATCACGGTGCGGCGGTCTGTGCCCTCGTGCGCGCCGCTCTGGACCGGCTTCCAGTAGACGCCATTCAGCGCAGCCGTGAGCAGCGCGGAGAGCACCGTTTTGCCCACGTTCGTATCGGTGCCGGTGACGAAGAGGTTCTGCACAGGCGTCGCCAGTGACGATCGGGGAAAGCAGGTCCTTCGCTGCGCTCAGCATGTAGCGCAGACCTCCGCCTTTGAGGTCTGCGGGGTTCGTTAAGGAAAAGCCGCGGACCCTTTGCTGCACTCAGGGCAGGCTCTGAAAAACGCAGGTCCACGCTACTCGCTCACTCGTTCGAAAAGCCGGCAAGATGCCGGCGCTACCTGCCGCTAACCCACTCTCGCCATGTCGAAGGCTGCGTGAGCATCCGCATGTAAACTCCTCCGACGACGGGCCGGGCCTGAAAGCCCGCCTGGGTTCCGTCCACGGTCCAGTACCAGTCGCTCAGCGGGACGCGAGTCGGCGTGCGGTCCGCGAAGGTGTACACGCCGGAGAAAAGCGCGCGAAACGACGCGGGCGACCCGGCCAGCGCCGCGCACCACGACTCCCAATCGAGCTTGGTGAACGCCGAGCGGCTATCCAGAGGAAACCCGAACGGCGTCATGCGGCTGCGGTAGAAGGCGAGCTCCGAACGCGCGAGGCTGGGGGGAAAAAGATTGATGCCGAGCACTCGGTCCCAAACCAGGTTGTACTTCTGGCTCCAGGTGCCTGGCCGGTCGAAAGCGAGGCGCGTATGGCCGCCGTCAGCGGCCATCTGCATCCAGCGGCTTGCGTAATCGAGCGCGGTGTGGCGGAAGGTTTCCGCCACCTGAGTTTTGCCGAGCATCTTCGCGAGCATGGCGTAGGCGCCGAGCGCTTCAACCGCCTTCAAAGACAGATTGGCGTTGTGCGCCAGCAGGCCGGTGAAGTCGTCGGTGCAGAGCTGGTCCCCGGGATCGAGGCCGTTCGCCTTGAGATAATCCGCCCATTTGGACAGTAATGGCCAGTAACCGGCTGCGAATGCGGCGTTGCCTTCGGCGCGGGCGATTCCGGCGATCATCAGAAGCATGTTGCCGGTCTCTTCCACCGGCATACTCTCCATCTTTGAGGGCACGCGCGCGTTGTCGATGGGATACACGCCCAGGTCGTGCGGAGCCCACGGGTAAGGCCACTTGCCGGAGCGCGCATAATCGAGGAGAGGGACGAGCGAATATTCGAGGAGCTTGGGATTCAGCAGCAGGAGGATGGGCGATTCGGGATATATCACGTCGGCGGTCTGAGCGCAGCCGCAACTGGAGATTTCTTTCAGGAACATCAGCGGCTTGCCGTCCGGCCCGATGGCCAGCTTGTTGGCCGCAAATGCCTGCCGGTACGCGAGCGCTGCCACCTGCGCGTATTCGGGCCCGCCGGCCTCGATGAGGGCTTTCATCAGCTTCGCATCGAAGGCCTCGCTGCGCGACATCAGCCGCGGGTAATCGCGTTCGGCAGATTCGAGAAGGTCGTCCGGCGTCGCGCCCGCGTGCTGCCACCACGGCCGCAGCTTCTGATGAAAATACTCGATAGGATAAATTTCGTCGTAGGCCAGGAGCAGGTGGCGGGAGACGGGGGTGGCGCCGATGCTGCCAAGGTTGAAGTCGAAGGCCAGCGCAGTGCGGGCGGCTGGGGCCGGATTGGGTAACATCCCCCGCATTCCGCCGCTACCTGCGGGCAGGCCGCCTTCTGATGCGAAAAGGCTAGCCATATACGGGTGCGCGCCGGTTTCATAGCCTGTTCCGCGCGATTCGGGAGCGGCAACGTACAGATAGCCCCAGTCGATTCGAACGCGGTCGCCGGCGCGGCTCAAAATCGTTTGAGCCGCCGTTCCCACTTTAAGCACATCAAGTCCCGCCGAGTGGCTCTCGGAGCGCATCACCGGCTCGTCCGCCGAGCTCGCCGCGAGCTCACCCGTGTTACCGTAATAGAGCGCCACCCGGTGCGGCTTGCCGTCGAGCGAGCGCGCCGTCCAGGTGAGATAGGTGATCGGGCGCGAGAGCACGTCCAGGTCGCGGGGCAAATCGGGCGTGGTAAACGTCAGCCTGACGCCAACGCCGCCGGCCTCGAACTCATAAATGGTTTCGAGAGGAAGAACGCGCAGGCTCACCTGCCGCGCCGGCGCCACACTTCTCGGCTGATCGCCCATAATCCGATAAGCCGTGCCGTCCACCCGCACCAGGCTCTCGATGGGCGTCCTGTTGCCGGTCCAGTGCCGGGTAGCATCATAGGTAAGATGGCTGGCAAACGACCAGATGCTGAAGTACGGATCCACGGCTACCAGCGGCACAGCCGGCGGGCGTAAGCCGGCGTTCGCCTGCGGTTGCGCGGCTCCGGTCATCGCCAGGGCGAAGCAGAAAATGAACAGCATCACGCGACGGCGGCCTGTGGTCAATCCAAACCTCCTGGTGCAGCCGACAAGTATACAGGAACGGATGAGCTTGCAGCGCCGGCACCTTCGCTGCGCTCAGGACAGGCTTTGCCGGCCTTCTTGATAATTAAAATGCCAACGGGACGCCAGCGCTACATTATAAAAAATAGTCTCATTGATCTCGCCCGTCTCCATACTCTCGCGCTCTCCTGGTAGCCTTGATGCGGACCGTAGCGCCGGCAATCCTTCGCTGCGCTCATGACAGGCTTTACCGGGCGCACGCCGGCGGGACGCCAGCGCGACGGCACCAAGGAGATATGCAAAGAATCACCGGAACGAAGCCTAGCAAGCCTTTAGAATCAATAGGCGGCGTAGCGCGGCGCTGCCGCTTTCGCGGGGGTCCATTAATGAAATGGATTCCCGGGTTCGCGGGAATGACTGTAAATGGCGTTTGGT
>JBOGJW010000409.1:0-1642 GCA_050745245.1 Terriglobia bacterium
GTCCCGGTAATACTGGTCCCACATCGAGACGCTCCAGCCATCGTAGGCGTTGGTCTTGGGACGATAGCCCATTTGGTGACCTCGCAGCTTGTATTTTGGCGAGGTTGCGATATCCAGCGGTGCGGCCAATGCTACCTGCTGCTTCGACATTCGAAGGCGACGCAGGAGCCCTCCAACACCACACAACACTCCCCTCTCCCCGGCGCCGGATACCACGATCAAGGGCGAGCCCGAGTTGCTTACGGCGCGCAGGCGGTAGCCCTCAGGGTCTGAGAGACCTCTGTCCTCTCCTATCAGGCCGGGCAGCAGCTCGCTGGCGACTTGTTTCAGGGCCATTTCAGAACCGGCCACGATTTCAGGACGGCCGCCTGAACCGAGCCGACGGGCCACGGGCCAGCGGATTTCGGTACGCTTCTCAACCTCTTCAACCAACACCTGTACGGCTTTGCGCTCGCGCTTTGAAAGCGTCTCAGGCGCCACCACGACCGCACTCTTAAGATCGATCGCGCCGGCCCCCGCGGGCTGCACCGGGTTCTGAGCGAGGGGGCCCGTGGCGCCGCTGCCCATCCGACCCGAAGCGCCTGCCAACGCGGAATACAACGCACTACTTTTCAAGAAGTGCCGCCGATCCATCTCCACCTCTCTTGAACAAACTTCGATTCAAACTTTCACGCGCGAACTCGGGACGCCGTACCAGAGCCACTACCGAGGTTGAACCGTCCGCATCGCTTAGGGGATCCCCGCAATAGGCTCTATTGATGCACTGTGCGCCCATGAATGCCTGTCGAAAAATTCCCGGCGGGAGGGCGACAGGGTGGCAGAGCCCCTTCGTTACGCCCTGTTGGCGCGCATCACGTCAGCAGCGGCGGTGTAGCCGCTTTTCACCGCGCTCTCAATAGTCGCGGGCAAGCCGGTCGCGGTCCAATCGCCGGCGAGGTGCAGTCCCCGCACGGGAGTTTCGCTGGCGAGGCGCTGCCGGGCGGCCGCGACGCGCGGTGAGAACGTGGCGAACCGCTCCTTGACCACGAGTGAGTGCACCAGCTTCGCCTCGCGCGCGGCGGGAAACAGATCGCGCAGCTCGCCAAGAACGAGCGCGAGCAGTTCGTCCTTGGAGCGCTCGATGTATTTGTGCGCGCCGCTAATCACCAGACTAATGTACGGCTCCCCTGACCGCAGTATCTTTCTCTTGTTAAAGAGCCATTGAATGGTGGTTCCGCGCAGACCGGCGAATTCCATATCCGTGATCTCGCGGTCAAACCATAAGTTCACAGATATGATCGGGGTGGGCCGCATCACGGTCAAGGGATGGAAAAACACGCCTTCGTGCAGGAGCGGCTGCGGAAGCAACCGGGCGAGTTCAAAACAAGGAACCGCCGAGATGACTGCATCACCTTCGACCACGGATCCATCAGCAAGCCGGACTCCCCGGCACGTGATTCTGTCCGTTTTTCGGAGGCTGCTGTCTTCGCCGGAGATGAGCAATTCAAACGCCTGGCAACCGACCCCTACTTCGCCGCGGTGCGCCCGAATGAAGGCGGCGGCGGCCTCCGTATAACATTCGCTGAGCCCACCTGCCGCCAGGCCGATGCGTGAGTCTGACGCAGAATGAAAGAGCGCGAGACGAAGCACAGGCTCAAACACC
>JBOGJW010000410.1:0-4082 GCA_050745245.1 Terriglobia bacterium
GATTAATGCAGAGGCAGATTCCCCGGGCCTTTTCATGTTCACCTCCAACTCTCGCACCTAATTTAGCGGAGTTTACCCTGAGCCCCTTCGCTGCGCTCAGGGCCGTTCGCAGCGGAACGGCGAACGGGCTCAGCATGACAGTTGCCGTTGGCTTTTTCATACCTTCCGGGAGCGCGGGCTCCCGGAGTCTTTTGTCCGCCGAAAACGCCGCGGACCTGACAAGCGCAGGTCCGCACTACGCCTCGCCGGATTCAGGTTTGTTGGCGACGTCGTCGTTCACAACCGCCGGGCGATCCGCGTCCATTGGGGAAGCCGGGATCTCCGGGCCGAGCGCCTGGCGCGCCAGCTCCTCGAATTCGCGCAGGCTGGGAAGCTCGCTCACATCCTTCAGGCCGAAGTGAACGAGAAACTCGCGCGAGGTTCGGTAGAGAATCGGACGTCCCACAACGTTTTTGCGGCCTGCCGTGACCACTAGTTTTTTTTCGAGAAGCGTGTGCGCGACGCCGCCGCAGTCGACGCCGCGGATTTCTTCGATTTCCGGCAGCGTCACCGGCTGGCGGTAAGCGATCACGGCCAGCGTCTCCAGTGCGGGTTTTGAAAGGCGGATGGGCGGCTTCAGGCTCTTCACGAAGGTTCTGAGCACTTCGTGGTGCTCCGGCTTCGATGAAAATTTATAGCCGCCGGCCACCTGGCGGATGCAAACGCCGTGCTCGGGCCGCTCGTATTCCGCGCAGAGCGCCTCCACAACTTCCTTGATGCGATCGCGGCTCTCGCCCTCAAGGCACTTTGCGATCGCCGGTATCGAGACGGGCTCCGGCGCCACGTAAATGATTCCTTCCACCAGGGCCTTTAGCAGCTCGTCATTCAGCATCGGATCTTCCGCCTTCGCCAGTGTTCACCACCGGCGCCGCCTCGGCAAAACTCGCCTCGATCGCGCCGGCATTCATCGCGGCGAGGATTTCCTCGAAGCGCTGATTGCGGTGGATGGTGATGGGACCAAACACGTCTTTTTGCCGCAGCAGAATAGCGTGAATCCTCACCATCTCGAGCAGCGCCAGAACCATGGCGATGATGGCCTGGCGCGCGGTATGTCCCGCGATCAGGTCGTCGAGCCGGACCGGATGCGAGTTTGCGAGGAGCACCTCCCGGATGTACTCAACCATCGACGCCACGGTCACCTGGTCGCGCTCGACACGCAGCGCCGGGCGCTGCTTGGCGCGCTCGATGATCTCCCGAAACGCGGCGATCAGGTCGAAAACCGACACGGCGAGGCCCGGCTCGTCTTCGGCCTCCAGGAATTCTCCGATGCCCGGCTGCGACCAGGTGGCTTCCTCGATGACGCGCTTCGACTGCAGCATCTGCGCGGCGCTCTTGAACTGCTCGTGCTCGATCAGGCGGTGCACCAGCTCCGTCCGCGGGTCCTCCTGCTCCTCGGGCGGAGCGGTGGGATCGGGCGGCAGCAGCATTCGCGACTTAATGTAAATCAGCGTCGCCGCCATGAAAATAAATTCGCCGGCCACGTCGATATTCATCTCCTCAAGCATGTGGAGATATGCCAGGTACTGGCCCGTGACCTGGGCGATCGGGATGTCGTAAATATTGATCTTCTGTTTCCGGATCAGATCGAGCAGCAGGTCAAGCGGACCTTCGTACGCCTTGAGCTTAAGTACCGGCGCGCCCTGCACGGTTGAACTGCTGGACTCCGGGCGCGGCGAAGCTTCCAAAGGCGGAGTCATATTTGGACCGGGCTGCGGAGGTTTAGGTTCGTCCATTGTCATTCAGGACGGCAAGGGTGGCGATTATTACCGGCGCACCAGGTTCATGGCGGCGCGCGTTTCGGCCATGGTCGCCTGCGCGATCTCCCGCGCCTTCGCGGTGCCTGATTCGAGCACGCTCCAAACGCGCTCGGGGTCCTGTTCGAGCTTGACGCGCCGCTCGCGGATGGGATCAAGGAACCGGTTCAGATGTTCGGCCATCAGCTTTTTACAATCGACGCAGCCAATCTCCGCCGTGCGGCACTCGCGATTAATGCGCTCGATCACCGAATCGGTTGAAAACACTTTGTGAAAGCTGAACACCGGGCACACGTCCGGGTTTCCTTTATCCCAGCGCCGCTTGCGTGCGGGGTCGGTCATCATCGTAGCGACTTTCCTCGAGACCGTGTCCGCCGGGTCGGAGAGGAAGATCGCGTTATCGTAACTCTTCGACATCTTCCGCCCGTCCGTTCCCGGAAGCCGCGGCGACGGCGTCAGCAGCACATCGGGTTCGGGGAACACCGCACCGTAATGATGGTTGAAGCGCCGGGCGATCTCGCGCGTGAGCTCGACGTGCGGTACCTGGTCTTCTCCCACCGGAACGCCTGTCGCTTTGTAAATCAGAATATCCGCGGATTGTAAGACGGGGTAGCCTAGAAAGCCGTAAGTGTGCAGGTCGCGGCCTTTCAGGTTTTCAAGCTGCTCCTTATACGTGGGGACGCGCTCCAGCCAGCCCAGCGGAGTGATCATTGAAAAGAGGAGCTGAAGCTCGGCGTGCTCCGGCAGGCGCGACTGAACGAAGAAGACCGATTTAGCGGGGTCCAGGCCCGCCGCCAGCCAGTCGGTGACCATCTCACGGATGTTCTGCTGGAGCGCGCTGACGTCGTCGTAATCGGTCGTCAGCATGTGCCAGTCGGCCACAAAATAGTAGCACTCATGGGCGTCCTGGAGCTTGATCCAGTTTTCCAGCGCTCCTACCAGGTTGCCGAGGTGCAGCTTACCCGTAGGACGCATGCCGCTCACGATTCGACGGCGCTGGCTGGGCTGTTCAGGCATAAGGGCAGGGGACGTTCTGGAGGGTATGCCGAAAACGGGTCATCTCAGAAGCGTCGTCTGATTTTTCAGGATAGCATAGCCGCGCGGCGGGGCCGAAATGGAAGGATGAGCTGGCGCGTTCGGAGCCTGCCATTCTGAGCGTCCACAGCCTTCGGCTGCCAATGAGGAATGACACGCGGCGCCGGGGGCGAGATTCCGGCTTGCTGAATGCCAAGGATTTACCGAAATGTGTCATGCAGAGCGCAGCGAAGAATCCCAGTATTCCGCTGAGCTTCAAAGAAATACGGGGATTCTTCGTTCGCTGCGCTCACTCAGAATGACAGCGTGTTTGGCTGCGGCCGCAAGGCCGCTCGCGCCATCCA
Organism: Terriglobia bacterium; assembly: GCA_050745245.1. Classification (GTDB taxonomy): domain Bacteria; phylum Acidobacteriota; class Terriglobia; order UBA7540; family UBA7540; genus RH2-MAG17b. Next base: position 3,173 of record JBOGJW010000410.1, read on the forward strand.
CGACCCGCTTCACGCGCTCGCCCTGGAAAAATACTTTTCGATCTCCTCCAAGGTCTTGCCCTTGGTTTCCGGCAATAAGAACGCCGAGGTGAGAAAGTAAAGGACGGTGCATCCGGCGAACAGCAGAAACATTGCCGCATATCCGTACCGACCCACGGTCGGCAGGAAAATTGCGGCCAGAAACGTGGCGACGGCTTCGTTGATCACCAATGCGATGCTCATGCTGTTAGAGCGGATCCGCGTGGGCATCAGCTCGGAAAGGGCCAGCCACACGCAGATGCCGGGGCCCATCGCGTAAAACGCGACAAAGATGAACAGGCAGATTGACACCACCCATCCATTGCCCGGGCCGGGCAGGGGAGTAATCAAGGCGTGCTCGATGCGCAGCGGAGCGCTTCGGGCGCGCTCAAGATTGCCGAATGGATTTGAGAAAAACGCCAGCACACGGTTGGCGGGAACGCAATTGGACCGGCTCAGTTGCAGGGGCGTCGAGAGCGGATGGTTCGACGCCGCGGCGGGCGTGACGGCGCTGAAATCGCCATATGAATAGATGATACTCAGCGTGGAGGGCTTCTGCGCCATGTGGGCGTGCCCGGTCGCGGTGAGCCACTCGCTTTCCAGCGCCGGCGTAAATTGCAGCGCCAGGCTTGCATTCCCGTCCACCATCGCCTGGACGGACTGGCGCACATCAACGCGGTGCTGCTCGTTGCGGCGGAACAGAAAAGCCACCGCGAGCAGGGACAGCACGATACCGGCTGTGCCGACCGAAAGGAGAAACTTACGACCTTTTCTGTCAACCAGCATCATGCCCACAACGGTCGCGAGCGCCTGCACCACCGTGAAAACGATATAACCCCAGTGCGCCAGTACGTCCGAAAGCCCGCTTTGAATCAGGATGGCGGTGTTGTAC
>JBOGJW010000411.1:0-5091 GCA_050745245.1 Terriglobia bacterium
ATCCATCGAAGAGGAGGAGCCGAGACAGGTTGATTATAGGATGTGATTTTCATTCACGCTTCCAGTAAATTGCGAAGCTGGACCCGGTGAGCGGCGAGTTCCAAGAGCGCCGGCTGGAGCACAGCAACGATGAGACACGAAGCTTCTATGCGAAGCTGGCCGAGCCCGCGCTGGTCGGGATCGAGGCGACCGGCTACACGTTGGGGTTCGCGGAGTTAATGAGCGAGTTGGGGATGGGGGGACGCGGCCAGGATTCGCGCCTCGGAGATGCGCAAACAGAAATACGATCGGCGCGACGCCTGGCACCTCATGGAGCTGCTGGCGGAGGGCCAATTCCCGCGCATTTGGCTGCCCCTCGCCGAGGAGCGGGACGTGCGAGTATTGCTGCGCCACCGCCATTTCCTGGTCGAGATACGGACGCGGGTGAAGAACGGGTTGCAGGCGCTGCGCCGCAACTTGGGTCGAGGCTCGAAGCTACAGCGGCCGGGCAGCAAGCCTTCCAGGCACTGGCGCTGAGGGAAACCGCCGCCTGCCGGCGCGAAGACCTGGGGCAACGGCGGAAGGAACTGAACATCTGGATTGAGGAGCTGGACCAGCGTTTGCGGCAAGAAGTCGAGAAGCGGCTGGAGGCGAAACGCTTGCAGACGCACCCCGGCGTGGGATCGCTGACGGCCCTGGCCACGGTAGTGGTGCTGGGGCCGGTGGAGGGTTTTGCCAACGGCCGGAAAGTGGCCCGTTAGGTGGGTCTGATTCCCAGTAAAGATTGCAGCGGCGGGCGGCAGCGTTTCGGCCCTGTGACCCAGCAAGGCAACCGGCTGCTGCGTTTTTTGCGGGTCGAAGCGGCGCAGAGCGCCTGCCGCTATGATCCGGAGTTGAAACAAGATTATCAACGTCTGGCCTTCCGTCACGGCGGGGCCAAGGCGCGCGTGGCGGTGGCCAGGAAACTGGCGATTCGTCTCTACCTCATGCGGCGCGACGAGATTGACTATGACGAGTTTGTTCGACGGGCCTCGCCTGCCGGAAGGCCCGGGGTAGCGCTGGTCTAACCATGACCGAGAGTCTGATTGGGCCACCGGCCTCCCTCGCACGAGGAGGGAGTCAGAATGGGTGATCATGGCCTGAAAGGGTCGAATAGATGAGTAGGAGAAGCACGCTGAGGGAGCGGTTCGCCGCTCCCCGGGTGAAGTGCGCGCCGGGGAATGAACAACACAGCAAAGACCACAAGGGCGGGCGCTACGCGCCCGGAGAATAAAGGACTTAGATGAGATTTTCGTAATTATGCACTTTACAAAGCAATCCTGTGTTTTTCATACTCTAAGCATGACATATTCGGATTGCTTTATAAAGTGCATAATTACTAATAAATGACTTGACAAAACTATAATGATAGTCTAGTATTACAGGGTCAGCTTAGGGCGGCTCACCACCGGGGAGCGGCGCCTAACAAGCCAGTTCTCCCGGCGGCGAGCTTCCGCCGCCATTCTCAAGTCTGGAACATTAGTTCGATAGTGGAACGATGGCTTGGCTGCGATGCGAAATCGCGCTACATGTTTCTTCGAACAGCAGCACAACCTGGACGGGAGGTTGACCATGGACTATGCAATGTCTAACGGCGGTTTAATGGTGCACTCTCGCGCCGACTGGCCTTGCGCGTGTTGTCGTCCGCGCGACGTGGCCGACGGCGGGGGCTTCTGCTTGTGCCTCAGGTGCGCGCGGCGAGTGATCCAGGCGGTCGAAGCGGGAGTGGAGGGCATGCGAGGCCTGCTCGACGACATCACCGACGCTTTAACCCTCCTGCAGGGCGGTAACGCGGTGCCCGGGATGGCGAACTAATCCTTCTCCTGGCCAGAGCGCCTTCTGCGCCAGCGGTATTGCCAGGCCTGCGCCGGGCGCTACACCTCATACGGCTGGAGATTCGCGCTGACGGTCACTCGCGCCTCTGTCGCGTGCTGCACCGATTCCACGCTCTCGCTTGGCGCGACCTCGTTCAAAACCAATCCGGCGGGCGTAACCTCAAAAACCGCTATCTCGGTGACAATCACATTCACCACGCGAGTTCCGGTGAGCGGCAGCGTGCAGCGCTTCAGGATCTTGGGCTGGCCGTCGCGCGTGGTGTGTTCCATGGCCACGATCACGCGGTTCGAGCCGGCCACCAGGTCCATGCTGCCTCCCATGCCTTTCACGATCTTGCCGGGAATCATCCAGCTTGCCAGGTTCCCGTTTTCGTCCACCTGCATGGCGCCCAGCACGGTGAGGTCAATGTGCCCGCCGCGAATCATGGCGAAGGATTCGGCGCTGGAAAAGTAAGCCGTGCCGGGCAGCTCTGTAACGGTCTCCTTGCCGGCGTTGATCACGTCCGGGTCCTCCTCGCCTTCCCACGGGTACGGTCCCACCCCGAGCATTCCGTTTTCGGACTGAAGAATCACCTCGATGCCCCGCGGGATGTAATTCGCCACTAGCGTGGGAATGCCAATGCCGAGATTGACGTAGTAGCCGTCTTTCAGCTCCCGCGCGATGCGCCGGGCAATCATCTCTCGTTTCTCGGGGTTCATCGCGCCCGCACCGTCCTCCGCTCGATCCGCTTGACATAGCCGGGACCCTTCACAATCCTGGTGACATAGATTCCGGGTGTAATGATCGCGTTCGGGTCGAGCTCGCCGGGCTCCACCAGCTCCTCAACTTCAGCGACGGTGATCTTCGCCGCCGTCGCCATCATGGGATTAAAATTACGCGCGGTGCGCCGGTACACCAAGTTTCCCCAGCGGTCGCCCTTCCAGGCCTTCACCAGTGCGAAATCCGCCGTGAGCGCGCGCTCGAGCAGATACTTGCGCCCGTTAAACTCCCGCACCTCTTTACCCTCGGAGACGACGGTGCCAACGCCTGTGGGTGTGTAGAAGGCGGGAATTCCCGCTCCTCCGGCGCGGATGCGCTCAGCGAGCGTCCCTTGCGGATTCAGTTCCATCTCCATCTCGCTGCTGAGAACGAGCTGCTCGAGGTGCTTGTTTTCGCCCACGTAGGAGCCGATGAGCCGCTTGATCTGCCCGGCTTCGAGCAGCAGGCCCAGCGCGTAGCCGTCGACGCCGGCGTTATTGCTGATGATTGTGAGATTGCGCACGCCCTTTTGAAGCAGCGCCGCAATCAGGTTCTCGGGCACGCCGCACAGTCCGAATCCGCCCACCATTACGGTGGCGCCCTCGGGAAGGTCCGCGACACTTCGCTCCGCGCTCTCAAAAACCTTATTCATCAGGTTTTCCCGTCCGGGTGTCCGCCCGGCCTGCGGGCCAGTATAACGCGAATTCAGAACGATGCGCGCGAGTGCTCCTCAGCGATGTAAGGAATCCCTGCCCAAACGGTGCGAAATCGGCCAGGGGTTGCGGCCAAGATCATGCCGCCTTTGATGCTTCACGAAACATCGAAAAATACTGAGCGTAGGGAACCTGTGGAACCCGCGCGTGCTCCAGATGTCGCTGGTATACTCGTTCGAGAGCTGCGATGAATCCACGCGAAGAACAAAATCCTAAGCCGGACGAAAAACCAGAGCGGGAGCGCGACCGAGTCGAGGAGGCGTCGGAGCAGTCATTTCCAGCGAGCGATCCGCCGGCATGGATTGGAAGCGACAAAGGAAAAGAAAAGACAAGTCAGAAATCAGAAGGCAGAAAGGACAAACCAGAAACTAGAAACCAGAAGGCAGAAATCAGATAACAGAACGGATAGGTAAATTCTCAGGGCTGAAGGACCGCTTTGCGCCTTCGCGAGAGGTTGTTGATTTTTCCCACGCCTTCTCGCGAGCTCGGTTTATGGCTACCCCGCGCCTAAGAGCACGGGGGCTCCCGTTAGGATCGCGAGGAATTAATGCGGATGTAATCGTGGGTAAAGTCACAGGTCCACATCCGTGCCGCTGCCTTGCCTTGGTGCAAGTCCACGCGCAGGGACACAGCATGTTTACTGAGCTCGTTGCGGGCGGCTGACTCGGCGAAATCCGCGCGCACACCTTTGCGGCAGAGGAGCAATCCGTTAAGGCTGATATCGACCTTGCCCGGATCGAGCCGCGCGCCCGAATATCCGGCTGCGCAGAAGATGCGTCCCCAGTTGGGATCACCGCCGCCGAGCGCCGTCTTCACAAGCGGGGAATTGGCAATGGCGCGGGCGGCGCGTTCCGCATCTGCGGCGGTTGCGGCGCCGGCGATCTCAACGCTCACGAGCTTGGTGGCCCCTTCGCCGTCCTTTACAATCATCTGCGCCAGCGCCTGGCATACTTCGGTGAGACCTTTTTGAAACAGTTTCGCGGTGGACGTGCCGCCGCGCACCGTCCTCCCGCTTAGCCCGCTCGCCAGAAGAATTACTGTATCGTTGGTCGATGTGTCGCCATCCACGCTGATGCGATTGAACGATTCGTTCACCGCGGCGCGGAGCATCCTCCGCAGTTCCGCCGGGGCGACCGCGAGATCGGTCGTGATGAACGACAGCATGGTAGCCATGCGCGGGTGAATCATTCCGGCGCCTTTGGCGATGCCCGCCAGCTGAACCGGCTTTCCGTCCACCGCACATTTCAGGACGTAGACCTTGGGAAACGCGTCGGTGGTGAGGATCGCCCGTGCCACAGATGCACCGTTGGCAGCGGAGAGGCCGTTCACCAGATTCGGAAGGGCGCCGGTAAGGAGGGCCGGGTCTATTGGAACGCCGATGACACCGGTTGAAGCCACCAGCACCTGGCCGGGCGGCACACCCAGGAGTTTCGCAGCCACTCGGGTGGTCTCCTCTGCCAGGCGCTCGCCAGCGCGGCCCGTCGCGGCGTTCGCGTTTCCGGAATTCACCACAACGGCGCGGACGCGCCCGCCGCTCGTCCGGAGGCTCCGCCGAGACACCACCACCGGCGCCGCGGCAGCGCGGTTGGTGGTGAATACGCCGGCGGCCGCCGCTTCCCGCTCGCAGTAGATCAGCGCCAGGTCGAGTGCTCCGTTTTTCTTGATTCCGGCGTGCGTGGCGGCGCCTTGAAAACCCGCCGGTGTGGTCACGTGGCCTTCAATCCTCGCCCATTGCGGCATCGGCGCCTCGGAAAATGCAAGATTTGATTATTGCTGGGGTTTGGGG
>JBOGJW010000412.1:0-2836 GCA_050745245.1 Terriglobia bacterium
GCGCACAGAGAGGCAAAGCCGGCAAGCTAACCTAAACCAGGGGCCTGCGAGAATTGTTGAGGTCTCCGAAATTTCAAGGATTAATTTGCAGGCCGCGGAGAGCCCTGACTGCTGTCGCGTTGATAACTATCGGTCTGCTCGCAGCGTCACCGGTGCTTTTCGCGCAAACCGACGAGATTCAGGTGTACGATGCGGAAATCGAGCCGCCAGGTATATTCAACCTGATGGTTCACACCAACTTCACGCCCGCCGGGCGGACCACCCCCGTCTTCCCTGATGCCATAATCGCTGATCACTCGGTGAATGGAGCGGCCGAATGGGCCTACGGCGTCACCCCCTGGTTTGAGCAGGGACTGTATCTTCCTCTGTACAGCTTTTACTCGGCGAACCACGGCACCACGATCAATGGCTTTAAACTTCGCGAACTGTTTGTCCGGCCCCATGCTCATGACCACACCTTCTTCTACGGAGTCAATTTTGAGTTCAGCGTCAACGCCAGCTACTGGGAGGACAGGCGCACCAGCTCCGAAGTGAGGCCCATCATAGGGTTGCACCTGCATCTGGTGGACCTGATTTACAACCCGATTGTCGATACGGATTACACCGGTGGGTTCGGTAACCTCCAATACAACCCCGCTGGGCGAATCGCCTACAACCTGAATCAGAGGTGGGCAATTGCCGCTGAAGAGTATGACGGTTTCGGCCCGCTGCGCCACTTCGTCCCATCCAACCGGCAGTTTCACGAAATCTGGGCTACTATGGACCACTACAGCCCCAAGTTTCTCGGCATCGAGGTGGAAGCCGGCGTGGGATTCGGCTTGACGCCGGGATCGGACAAAGTGACATTCAAGTTGATGCTCTCACGCAACCTCAACGCGCACCGCTGGCGTCCCTGAAAACGCCGGCTGCGTGGCTGCCGCCGCCACCCCCCACCACCTTCATGTAAAGCAGCGTCATGTCGTCTTCCAACTCCGCTCGTCCGGTCCACTCCGCCACCGCGCGGTAGAGGCCCTCCGCTAGCACTTCCGGCGGGGCGTCGACGGCCTCCCGAACTGCCTCGGCCAGCCGCTGTTCACCGAACTGCTCGCCGTATGCGTTCTCGGGCTCTACCAACCCGTCCGTAAAGGCCAGAAGCAGATCCCCAGGTTGGAGCGCCACGTGCCCTTGCTCGTATTGGACCCTTGGGAAGAGCCCCAGCACGGTTCCGCCGGTTTCCAGGCGCACCACCGTATCACGGCGAAACAGGAAAGGCGCCGGGTGGCCGGCGTTCGTGTAGCAGAGCGTGCGCGCCTGCGAGTCATAAATGGCGTAGAAGAAGGTGGCGTATTTTGCGTCCGGGGTGTGGTCGTAGATCTGCCGGTTAAGGCGGCTGAGTACGGTCGCGGTGGAGGGCGCGGATTCGTCTTCGGGCAGCCAGCCGTCGTAAAACTGGGCGCGCACGGCGGACTGGATCCCCGCCATCAGCAGCGCGGCGTAGATGCCTTTGCCGCTGACGTCTCCAAGCACCAGGCCCGCCTGGCCGCGCCCGAGGGACTGGAAATCGAACAGATCGCCGCTGACGCCGCGGGCCGCCCGGCATTCGCCAAAGAGCCGCGCACCGGGCAGCTCCGGCGCTCGCTGGGGGAAAAGCTGCTGCTGAACCTGCTGGGCGATTCTCAGCTCGTTCTCCAGGCGCAGTTTTTCGTTCGACTCCGCAATCAGGCGCTCAAGGGACGCCGTCATTTCATCGAAGGCTTCTCCCAGCGCGCTCACCTGGTCGCGCGCGGGCAGGGCAATGCGGTGCGAGAAATCGCCCGCCTTTACCGCCTCGGTAGCCGATTGCAGCCGGTTCACAGTGGAGGTGATCGAGCGCGTCAGGCGGATTCCGATTATCAGCGCGACGATCTCGATGATCAGGAACACACCGGCGACGGCGAGAAACGCCAGGACGAGCGTATCGGCAAACTTGCCGAGGATGCGCAGAAGCTGCTCGTTCAGCGGGAAGATGCGCGAGTTCGCCACCACCAGGACAGGAGTGTTGCGGGCCCGCAGCGTTTCCGCGTTCCACTCGACGGGGTGCAGGGCGGAAACGCCGCGCACGCGGAAATCGATCCATGTGCGGCGGGGTGGCAGCGGCACTCCGCTCGATTGAATCGCGGGGCCGCGGGAGATTTCCCGGGAAGGACCCCTACCCCGCCTCCGGGTTGAAGACTCCAGGCGAATAATGCCCACCGGGCCGATGCCATCGCCAATCATGTTCAGAAGCTCCGGCGTCACTGGCATGGAAAGGATGAGCGTCAGGGGGCCGGCCGGCGTGCTTTCCCGATCGACGGCGCGCAGCGAGATCTCGTCGCGGCTGGTCACGATGCCTGCCCATTCCTCCGCTTTGAGCCAGCTCGGCTCGGCAATCGGCGGGCTCAGCGGCGCCCCGGTGAGGGTGAAGGCTCGCGCCTCGCCATCCGCCCGCAGCGTGATCTGAAGGTCGGGGTAGCTGCTGGCGTACTCGCTCAGGTCATCACGGTAGAAGGCCTCTAGCGCATCGAGTTGCTGTGCAGGATCCCGCGTGGGGATGTGCGCTGCCTCATGGGCCACCACACGGTTGAGCTGCTTCAGCTCGTCAAAGTGGTCGCCGAGCCTTCCGTTCACGAGGAAAGCGGCAAACTGGCCGTTCAGGATTACGGCGCCCATCGCAACAAGCGCGAGAATAAGAACGATGGGGACGAAGGCGATAAAGAGGTAAGTTACTACCAGCCGCCGGCTCAAACGCCACAGGACGCGGCGCCGGATCAAGCCGATCAGCCGGCCAATGTAGTAGATGATGACGACGGCGCACGCAATCTTGAAAAAGAACCACAAC
>JBOGJW010000413.1:0-8178 GCA_050745245.1 Terriglobia bacterium
GGCATAAACTGCCGCTACACCTTTTTCAGCAAGCTGCTAAACGATCTATTGTGCTGATTTTTCCGGCAGCGCCCAGGCGTACAGGACGCTGTTGACGGCGGTGAGCAAATACTGCCGGCCATCGAGCTCATAGGTCATCGGGCAGCCGGTAAGCCCGCCTCCGGCGTAGACATGCCGCAGAGATTTGCCCGTAGCGGGATCAAGCGCGATCAGGTCGCCGCGATCATCGCCAGTGATGAGCAGACGCCCTGCCGTGGTTAGAATCCCCGCGCCGGGGCCGGCATAGCCTTGCGCGTAGCCGGCAGGATGGTCGCGGCGCCAGCGGATGCGGCCCGTCTGGTAATCAATCGCGAGCAGCATCCCCTGATCCCACAGCAGGCTGGCCATGCCGCCCTGATGGTCCGCGGCGCTCGCCCGGTTGCCGGTCCGGGTGAGGTACATCACAAAGAACTGAAGGTAACCGTTGACGTAGAAGAGGCCCGTTTCGGGATCGAAACTGGGCGCCCACCAGTTCGTCCCGGTGCTTTCGAAAAGCGTGCCGGCGGGGTGCGGCTCCTTGGCCGGGTTCGGGACCGGCTCACCGCGCTTGTTCAGGCCCTCCGACCAGTTTTCGGGTCCGAACCGCGAAGTCAGCAGGTTTTCGCCCGTGGTGCGGTCCAGGAGGAAGAAGTAACCGTTCCGGCTCGCCTGCGCCAGCAGCTTGCGGGGCCGTCCGCGAAAGCGCGCATCGAAGATGATCGGAGTCTCAACCGCGTCGCGGTCCGCCGTGTCATGCGGCGACGGCTGGAAGTACCACGCCATTTTTCCGGTGTCGGGATTGATGGCGACGATGGAGCACGTATAGAGATTCGCCCCGGGCCGCACGACGCCGGAGAGCACCGGATGTGGATTCCCGGTGCCCCAATAAATCAGGTTGAGCTCGGGATCGTAGGTGCCCGGCAGCCAGGTTGTTCCGCCGCCGTGGGCCATGGCGTCGGCATTCGGCCAGGTGTTCGAGCCCGGCTGGCCGGGCGCGGGCGTCGAATCCCACTTCCACAGCAGCCGTCCGTCTTCCGGGCTGCGCGCCTCAAGGAATCCGCGAATGTCCGTCTGATCGCCAGAAATTCCGACGATCAGCTTGTTATGCACTACCAGCGGCGCCGCGCTGATGTAGAACCCGAATCCGACGTCGGCCACCGTTACTTCCCAGATCTTCTTTCCGTTGCGAGCATCCAGGCAGATGAGGTGCGCGTCGGGCGTGCCGAAATATATCCTGTTGTGGTACATCGCGACGCCGCGCTGCCCGATCTCGTCACCTTCCGACTCGCGCCGGAATGTCCAGATCTGCCGTCCCGTGCGCGCGTCCGCCGCCCAGACTTGGTTCGGGACGGTGAAGTAGAGGATGCCATTCACCTCGAGCGGGGTTGATTTCAGCGGCAGAGCGGCGTGCGTCTGGAAGGCCCAGGCGAGCGTAAGCGACTCAACGTTGGCCTGGTTGATTTGAGAAAGCGCGCTGTAGCGCCTGCCGCTGTAATCTCCGTTATAGGATGGCCAGGTGGTCGTGGGCGGCTTCAGAAGGAGTGCTGGATTCAGGCCCTGCGCGTACCCCGACGCCGCGCACAGCATCAGGATCAGCAGCTTTTTCACTTCAAGGTCTCCAGGTAGGCGAGCATGTCGTGCATCTCCGCGTCCGTAATTTTTGAAATCAGGTGTCGGTGCGCAGCCAGCGGGTCCTGAAGCCGCACCTTCACCGAATCGAGCGGCCAGGAGTGATACCAGCCCGCGCTGTCCTGAAGGGCGATATCGTAATTCGTGAGGAGGCGCACCACGCCGGTATATCGCTTCCCAGAAGAATCGATCACGGTGGCTTTCCGCTGCATACCGCGAGGATAGAGAAAGCGCGCCTGGAGATCAGCCGCTGGAATTTTCGTCGCGATGCCCGCGAGATCGCCCCTCGGCGAGTGGCAACGTTCGCATCCTCCAGCGCCATAAAAGTATTTCTTCCCTGCCGCCGCGTTCCCCACCAGGAGCTTCGCGAGCGAATACCCCGCGCCAGGCCGCCTGGGGGAACGGCGGTCAACCTCCGCGAGCCGGTCATGGAGGAAAGCCACCACATCCGCGATCTGGCCGGCGCTGAGCTGAAAGGCGGGCATCCCCTTATCCGGCCGCCCGTCGCGAATCAATTCGCCGATCAGATTCCCGTTTTCGTCGTGCCGCACCACGGCGCTGCGCATCAGGTCCGGACCCTCGGAGCCACCGTTGCCCTCGGGACCATGGCAGAAGGCGCAGGTCTTCAGGAACTGACTGCGCCCGCGTTTCACCGCTTCGGATTGCGGAGGGGCAGCGGTGTGTTTCCGCGCACGCTCCTGGCCGGCCGCGGCGGCGCGAGCCAGCCCCAGGAGCGAGAGCACGAACAAAGCGATGAGGTAGCCGGCGCCGATTCTTTTCATCTGTCGTGTGATTGGGATCGCCGCCATCCCCGCATTGCAAGACCGTAATTTCTTCCTTCTTTGGCGAACAGTTTGGAGCTTGTCATTCTGAGCGCAGCGAAGAATCCCGGCATTTCGCTCAGCTTCAAAAAATACAGGGATTCTTCGCTCGCTGCGCTCGCTCAGAATGACAGTTCATTTGCTTGTGGCCGCAAGGCCGTGCTGCGCTTCGCTCACAGGAGGCGGGCTAGAAACCCGCGCGACTCCCAGAGCGACTCATCCAAGCCAGCGCTGAAGATTACTGGCCACGAATTCATCGTCGGTGAGATGAGGGTAAATCGCACAAACGCGGTCGATCTCCTCCATCTGGCCCGGAGAGAGATCCTCGCCGGGATCGAGACACCAGCGCCCTTCCAGGAAACCCTGGCGGCGCAGAATTTCGTGCAGGCCCGCGATACATCCGGCAAAGCCGCCAGCGGCGTCAAACAGCGCGGCATTTGAGTCCGTAACCTCGGCCGAGCGAGCCAGAATCGCGGCCGTTTTTTCCGGGTGCGCGCGTGATTCCTGAATGCACGCGAGCAGCTCCACGGCGCGCCGCGTCCACACCGCCCAGTGGCCGAGCAGCCCACCCGCGAATCGCAGCGCCACCGCCCGCCCTTGCGCTCCCACCCGAAACTCAGTGAGCAGATCGGCGACGATATTATCGTCATTTCCGGTGTAGAGCGCCACGTCCTCCTGCCGACCGCTCTCGGCCAGCGCGCGAACGACGTCGAGCGTCTGGTAGCGATTGAAGGGGGCTACCTTCACCGCCACGACGTCCTCGATCTCGACGAACCGGCGCCAGAACTCAACCGGCAGCACGCGCCCGCCGACCGCCGGCTGAAGGTAGAAACCGAACAGGGGAATCACGCCCGCGACGGCCCGACAATGCTCGATCAGCTTGGGAACGCTGGCATCGCGCAGCGCGCTGAGGCTCAGCAGCCCGGCATCGTAGCCCAGGCGGCGCGCCAATTCCGCTTCGCGCAGCGCTTCCGCGGTGACGCCGCAGACGCCCGCAATCTTCAGGATCGGCCTGCCCAGCGCCCGCTCGCATTCGCATACCGTTTCGGCGGCAAGGGCGAGCACCGGCTCGAGCAATCCGATCTTGGGCTCGCGAATGGCAAATTGCGTGGTGTGGACGCCCACGGCCACGCCGCCCGCGCCCGCGTCGCAATAATATCGCGTGAGCGCGCGCTGCCGGCGCTCGTCGAGCTTGCGGCTGGCGTTGAGCGCCAGCGGGTGCGCGGGAATTACAATGCCGCGCTTCAGCACCTGCCGCACTTCGTTTTCGGTGGACGCCATTCCTAAAACCTTCCGTCTGCCACTTCAAATTTCGTAGGCTTGTTCAGGCTCTCACCGCCTCGCGCCACCCAGTGTGCTACCTGCTCCATTAACTCTCCCAGTGAAACCTCCGGGTAGCCGAGCAGCGAATGGCACAGCGAAGCGTTGCTCAGCAGAGCGCGATCCCCCGGCGAGCCGCAGAAATGCGCCTCGCGTCCGAACCGGCCTGCGAAATACTCGGCGGCGCGGCGCACGGAAATCATTTCCGGCCCCGTCACGTTGAGCGCGCGCGGCGGCGTCGTCGCGTGCTCGAGCGCGCGCAGGGCGTAAGAATTCGCATTGCCCTGCCAGATCGCGTTCAGCGCGGGAACAGTGAGGTCCACGGGCTCGCCGGCGTACACCCGGCGCGCGATGTCCACCAGCACACCGTAGCGCAAATCGACCGCATAATTCAGCCGGAAAAGGAGGCAGGGCGTGCCGTACTTTTCAGAGAAGTATTCAAACACCCGTTCGCGGCCCAGGCAGGACTGCGCGTATTCGCCCGCCGGCGCGGCGGTGTCGCCTTCGACGGACCCGCCGGAGCCGGGCTCGACCATCGGATAGATGTTCCCGGTTGAGAACGCGACGATCCGGGAAGCGCGATAGTGGTGCGCAACGTAGGCGGGAACCAGCGTGTTAGCCGCCCAGGTGAGATCAGGGCGGTCTGTGGAACCGAACTTTCGTCCCGAGAGAAACAACACGTTGGGGCAAAGCGGAAGCTTCTCGACCGCATCGCGGTTCAGCAAGTCGCAGGCAATCGTCTCGACGCCGCTTTCCTGGAGCTCACGCGCCGCGTCCCCGGAAGAGAACCGCGAAACAGCGACCACGCGCAGCGGCACGCCCGCCTGAGTAGCCGCGCCACGGATGCGCCGGGCAAGCGACGGACCCATCTTGCCGCCCGCTCCCAGAACGGCAATGTCGCCGCCGATCCTTCGGACCGACTCCACGTCGCGCGCGCCAGGCGCCGCCAGCCGTTCTTCCAATTCTTCGACCGAGTTGATCAGTTCCATGCGCATGACCGCTTGCTACTGTAGTATCCACGATCACACCGCTTCGCTTTCAGCGTCAAATGGCGAACGCTGCATTGCAATACGGTAGAGTCTTGTTTTTTTAGCAAGCTTTTTCGATGCCACCATCGGTGTCGCCCCCGCGAAAGCGGGGGTCCACTAATGGAATGGATTCCCGCTTTCGCGGGAATGACTGAATTGCGTTTGGTTGCGGCCATGAGGCCGCGCTGCACTACGATTCCGGGCCCGCCCGCTAAAAGTAGAACTTCAGCGCGAATTCGATCTGCCGCGCGGCATCCAGCGTGGAGCTAACCTGCCCTCCCGAACCGGCGGTCACATTGCTGGACGGCGCGGAAAAGGTAGGATGGTTCGTCAGGTTGAAGAACTCAGCCCGGAACTCCAGGTGCTTGGACTCGGTGATTGGAAAAGTTTTCAGCAGCGCGAAGTCGAGGTCCTTAAGGCCGTCGGCGGTGAGGATATTGCGCCCGCCGGTTCCGTAGCGCACCGCCTTGGGCGGCAGACTCCACCAGTTTTGATCATTCGGATACAGCGCGGTGCAAGAAGAGTTGGCGGTGGTGAAGAACCAGCAAGAGATATTGCGCGGCTGGATCGGCACGGCAATCACGTCGGGCCGCTGGCCCGACACTCCGGTGTTGGCCTGGTCCCCGGTTATCGTAGGCGTGTACGGCAGTCCCGATTGGAGGCTCAGCACGCCCGACATGCTCCATCCACCAAGCAACTGATTCTCCCAGCCGCGGGCCGCGCTCAGGAAGTGCTGGCCACGCCCAAGCGGCAGTTGGTAATCGTAACTGACTGCGCTGGCCTGAGTCCGGTTCAGGTTGCAGACCGCGTAGTTCGACGGGATGAGCGACTCCGTAGGGGCGCCGCCGCCGTTCGACCCATTGTCCATACATTTCGCATAGGTGTAATTGCCGAGGAGCGACAACCCGTGCCAGGTACGGGAGTTTACGCTTACCTGGAGCGCATTGTAGTTAGCAAGACCACCGTATTGGTACTGGCCGACGGCGCCCCATTCGACCAGCGGCCGCCGCGGTTGAATCTGGCCCGTGCCGGGCGGCGGATTATTCACGCTTTGGCCCTGCATGAGGTGATGAGTGTTGTTACCCACATAGGCGATATTGACCGAAAGCGCCGAAGTGATTTCGTGCTGCACCGTGAAGTTCCACTCCTGAACGTACGTGAGCGTCTGGTGGCCGAACTCGCCCGTTTGCAATGAGGGCGTGGAGCACGAAAGAGCGGTGAAACCCAAGGGGCACGGTTGTCCCGGATTTGGGTTAGGAATACCCGCCAGCGGAGCCCCCAGGAAGAAATTGGCCCACGTCCGCGTGGGAGCGATCGGCGGCCGGTCATTGAATTCCGTATCCGTAACTGTGTCGGGTGGCACGCTCACGGTGTTGTCGGGCGCGCTGTTATCGGGGTAAACGTAAAAGATGCCGTAACTCGACCGGACGGCCCATTTCTCTTTCCCAAACGGCTTCCAAGCCAGACCCACGCGCGGTGCAAAGTCCTTGTTGTCCGAATTGATCACGGAAAGCGGAAGACCGAGCGAGTTAGTGTACACCAACCGATCCTTGTAGAGCGACAGGAGCTGCGCGCTGATCGGCCGCGCGTTTACATCAAAATTCGAAGGGATAATCAGCTTTCCGTTCGTAAGATTGATGCCGCTGATCTGGCCAAGCTCTCCCGTAAAGAACGGGTTGTACTCGTACCGCAAGCCCAGGTTCAGCGTCAGGTTCTGCGTAGCCCGGTAGTCGTCTTGAAAGAAGAACGCTGGCCAATTGCCGTAGGTTGACCAGGCCGGAGAGCCCGGATCGCGTGTCACATTGTCTGGAAGTCCCATCATGAAATCCGCGAAAGCGTTCCCCGTGTAGGTCCCGAGAAAATTGAAGGTGCCCTGGGTGCTGCTCCCGGTGATGTAAGTATCGGTGTTGTGGTATAACTGCATTCCCATCTTGATGCTGTGCCTTCCGCTGGTGTAACTCAGAGTATCTTGGTATTCCCAGGTCCGGATGTGGTCGCGCTTAGGCTCCTGGTTGCTGGGCGCCCCGGTAAACGCCGAGTAGCCGGAGATGTTAATCTGCGGAAATCCTCCGTAAAGCTGATTCTCGAAGCCCAGGTAATTTGCCTGGTCCGGCAGGTTAAAGAAGGTGTCGGGCTGCGGCGCCCCGAACAGGAAGAGCATGCGGTAATAGCCAAACTGGGCCACGTTGAGCCACTTGGGGCTGAAGATGTGCGTATAGGCCAGCGTGAAGTCCTGGCCTCGAGAATGATCCTGAAGGATTCCGAGCGCGGGAAACGCGTCAGGATTGGCCTCCGTATCGTCCACAATCGAGTACCGGCCCATCAGGTGATCCTGAGCAGTCACGTTCTCATCCATTTTAAGGTCCGCTTTCGACTGGTTTAACGCCAGCCGGTTCCCGAACACGGCGTAGTCCGTGCTGCCCTGCGTGAAATCCGGAACGGGCAAGGATTTCAGGAAGAACAGCGCCTGGGAAGACAGCGGAGAGATTCTGTTGCCCGGGAACGGAGTGTAGCCGCTGTAGGGGTTACGGAGTTGAGCGCTCAGCGCGCTGAAGTCGCCCTGGCGCTCCGTCATGCTGGGAACCACGTTACTGAAGACGAGCGCCTGGCGCACCAGCGTCTCCTCCATGTCGGCGAAGAAAAACGCCTTGTCCCGGCGGATCGGGCCCCCGATAGTGCCGCCAAACTGGTTGCGCTTCAAAATGTCCTTCGTCTGATTTGAGCCCTTGGGAGCCACAAAGAAGAAGTTGCGCGCGTCAAAAGCGTCATTGCGCAGAAACTCGAACAAGTCGCCGTGGAACTGGTTTGTCCCGCTTTTGATCACCGCGGTTACAACCGTCGGAGTGCGCCCGAACTGGGCGCTCATGTTCCCGCTTTCCACTTTGAACTCTTGAAGCGCGTCGACGTTCGGCTGGATGTCCGTCCCTCCGTTGTTCTGCTCCAGGATGCTGCTGCCATCCAGGGTCCAGCCGGTTTGATCCGTGTTC
Source organism: Terriglobia bacterium (assembly GCA_050745245.1). Lineage (GTDB taxonomy): Bacteria > Acidobacteriota > Terriglobia > UBA7540 > UBA7540 > RH2-MAG17b. Next base: position 7,804 of record JBOGJW010000413.1, read on the forward strand.
CCGCTGTTGATCGTCACGTTGACCGCGCTCGCGCGGATCGCCGCCGACCCGGTGTAAGGGTTCTCCCCGCCGGGCGTATAATTTGCTCCCGGAGTAAGCTGCGTCAGTTGCCAGAACGAGCGGCCGTTGAGCGGAATATCGTTCAGCACTCTCCGGTCGACCACCTGGCCGACGTCGGAGCTCGTGGTCGAGATTAGCGGCGCAGCCGTGCTCACCGTCACCTGCTGAGTGGTCGCGCCCACCTGCAGCACGGCGTCAATCCGCGCGCTCTGGCCTACCTGGAGCTGGATATCGGGAATGGTGGTCGTCTTGAATCCCGTCATGCTCACCGTTACCGAGTAGTGGCCCACGTCCAGGTCCGTGATCGTGTAATCG
>JBOGJW010000414.1:0-1854 GCA_050745245.1 Terriglobia bacterium
ACCTCATATGGCCCGATCTTCAGCACCTTCAGCGGCAATCTCGATCTTCTGATGCGCAACGGGCAGACCGTCGAGAGCACCATGGCGACTGATCCCTTCAGCGGCCGAGTTCTGAGGGTTGGGGTCACTCTTCACGTGCTCAAATAGGCGGGCGCTGCAGCGCTTGCTATCGTTTCTGTTCGAGAAGTCGAAAATACTCGTCCCTGGAGATTCCAGCGGTTTTGAGATTGTTCTGAATGATCGAGACCGGAACCTGTTTGTACGCAGGAATAATGTCGAGCGGCATGGCGTGGGCGACAAACCGGTCTTTTTCATTCCAGATTTGGACCGTATATTCGATCTTCATACCATTTATCTTACCACTGCCTCCCACGGACCTCCCGCTCCGCGGACTGAGGGCGTCTGTTGGAGAGGCGATTTCATGAACTTTCGCGGACCGGGGGCCCTAAGCGACAGACCTCAAGGTCTGCGCCAGCCCATTCCGCTACAGCTTCGCTCGGGCGGTTTGGGGCAGGATGCGGAGGTCGCGGCCCTCCATCTCCTTGGGCGGCTGGATCCCCAGCACGCCGAGGAGCGTTGGCGCAACATCAGCGAGCACGCCGCCGTCCCGCAGGGAAGTTTGCACCGCGTCCGGCGTGACCAGAATCATTGGGACGGGATTCGTGGTGTGCGCGGTGTGCGGTCCGCCGGTTTCCGGGTCCACCATCAGCTCGGCGTTGCCATGGTCGGCGGTGATCATCATCGCGCCGCCCTTGGCCCGCACCGCCCGCTCGATCTCGCCAAGCGATGCATCCACCGCCTCCACCGCTTTCACCGCAGCGTCCAGTTTTCCGCTGTGGCCCACCATATCCGCGTTGGCGAAGTTGATGATCAGCACATCGAACGCGCCGTCGTTCACCGCCTTCACCACCGTATCGCGGATGCCCGCCGCGCTCATCTCCGGCTTAAGGTCGTAGGTGGCCACCTTGGGCGAAGGCACCAGGATGCGCTCCTCGCCGGGATATGCTTTCTCGACGCCGCCGTTGAAGAAGTAGGTTACGTGCGCGTACTTCTCAGTCTCCGCGACGCGAAGGTTTCTGAGGCCGGCCGAGGCCATCACTTCCGCAAGAATGTGGCCGAGTTCCTGCGGCGCGAAGACGTAGGGCAAGGTGAACGTCTTGTCATATCGCGTCATGCAAACGTAAAAGAGGCCTTCCGGGATATTCCGCCGCTCGAAGGCAGCAAGGCCGGGTTGTGTGAGGGCGCGGGTAGTCTGGCGGGCGCGGTCGGCGCGGAAGTTGAAGAACATTACCGCGTCGCGCGCGCGAATGGTCGCCGTGGGCTGGCCGCCGGGCTGAGTGACGACGATAGGCGGCATGAACTCATCGGTGACGTCCTGATTGTAGAATTCCTTCACCGCCGCCGCGGGATCGCTCGCCTGGCAGCCCTCGCCGTTGACCATAGCGTCGTAGGCTTTCTGAATGCGCTCCCAGCGGTTGTCGCGGTCCATGGCGTAGTAGCGGCCGGTAACGGTGGCGATTTTTCCCACGCCGTACTCGCTCATCTTCTGGCGAAGCGCCGCAAGATATTCGGCCCCGCGCGTGGGAAGCGTATCGCGCCCATCGAGGAACGCGTGCACGTAAACCTCGCGGACACCATTTTCGCGGGCCATGCGCAGCAGCGCATAAAGGTGCTCCTGCTGCGAGTGCACTCCGCCATCGCTGAGCAGGCCCAACAGGTGCAGACGCGACTCGCGCGCGCGCTTCATCAGCTCAAGCAGGAGCGGCTTTTGGAAAAAGTCGCCACGCTGGATGGACGCGTCGATCCGCGTAATGTCTTGATAGACGACGCGGCCGGCGCCGATATTGAGGTGTC
>JBOGJW010000415.1:0-3985 GCA_050745245.1 Terriglobia bacterium
GTTCGCGGCGATGCGGCTTCGCAGAAAGTTGGGGATGGCGATCGCCGCGATCACCAGGATAATCGCCACCACGATCAGCAGTTCAATCAGCGAAAATCCCTTGTCGCCCCTCTGCACTGTGGCTCACCCCGCTTGGCCCGGCAAAAACTAAGCTCCGGCCAAGCCTTGAGATTCACCTCCAGCCTTGCAATGGAAATACCACCCGGGACGATCCTGATATCCGCTGAAAACCCTCAGAAACCCGCCGCTTTCGCCTCCCTTGCCGGGCGCGCGAGCGGCGTAACGGGAACGCTGCGACACGATTTGTCACCCGAGAGTGACGCAATGGGGCACATTAGAAAACCCTAATGGGCGACCGGATGCTGCGCAGCGCAGAGTTTCGCCTTTCAGAAACGTTGCGGCCGCAAGGACGCGCTGCGCTACTTCCACAGCGACCCCGCCGCTCGCCGCTACATCTTTTGCGCTTCCGCAATACATCGATCCAGCACATCAACCGCGAAGTCGGCGTGCTCTTTTTCGACGATGAGCGGCGGCATCAGGCGCACCGTGCTCTCGCCGCAGCCGAGCACCAGGAGCCCGCTCTCGAACGCCGTTTGGAGCACACGGGCGCGCGCGGCGGGGTGGGGCGCGCGCGTCTCCTGGTCTTTCACCAGCTCAATCCCGATCATCAGCCCGAGCCCCCGTACCTCGCCCACGATCCGATGCTTGCGGGGCCATCCATCCAGTTTGCCGCGCAGATATTCTCCCATTCGCGCCGCGTTTGCGATGTACTTTTCCTGAAGCAGGCGGATGGTTTCGAGCGCCGCCGCGCACGCGAGCGGATTGCCGCCGAACGTGGAAGCGTGGGCGCCGGGGCCCCACGCCATCAGGTCCGCGCGCGCGATGGTCAGCCCGAGCGGCATGCCGGAAGCGATTCCTTTGGCGGTAACAAGGATATCAGGCGTCACGCCGAAATGCTCCGCCGCCCACATCTTTCCGGTACGGCCCATCCCGCACTGCACCTCGTCGAAGACCAGCAGGATGCCGTGCCGGTCTGCCAGCTCGCGAAGCCGCTGAAGGAAGCGGACGGGCGGCACCACGTAGCCTCCCTCGCCCTGCACCGGCTCGACCACTATGGCCGCAACATCTTCCGGCGGCGCGACCGTTTTGAAAAGATTTTCAACGTAATCGGCGCAAGCGCAATCCTGGCTGCAATCCGACCCCGGCCGGTGCAACGGACATCGATAAGGATAGGCGTACGGAGCGTGCGAAACTCCGGGCAGGAGCGGACCGAACCTCGCCCGCTGCACGGCCTTGCTCGCCGTGAGTGAGAGCGAACCGTAAGTGCGGCCGTGGAAGCCGCCTAGAAAGGCAATAATGCGATGCCGCTTGGTGTGGTATCGCGCGATCTTGATGGCCGCCTCAATCGCCTCGGTACCCGAATTCCCGAAGTAGACGCGCTTGGGAAAATCCCCGGGCGTAATTTCGGACATTTTCTGGGCCAGCTCGGCGAGGAGGGGATAATAAAAGTCCGTGCCCGACATGTGAATCAGCGTCTCGGCCTGGCACTGAATCGCCCGCACCACGTCCGGATGGCAATGGCCGGTTGAGACCACGGCGATGCCCGCGCTGAAGTCGAGAAACGTGTTCCCGTCCACATCTTCCACCAGCATTCCCTGCCCTCGCCGGGCGACGAAAGGATAATCACGGGCGTAGGAGGGCGAGACATACTGGCGGTCCAGCGCCAGGATTTTCTGCGCCTCGGGTCCCGGGAGCGGAGTGCGAATTTGCGGCAGCGTATTGTTCATCAGTCCCTTGTCACTCGCCACTTGCCACTGCTTTTCTCATCTCCTCTTCCAGCGCGTGCCGCCCCGCGTGTCCTCCAGAACAACCCCGGCCTCCATCAATTCCTTCCTGAGGCGGTCCGATTCGGCATAATTCCCGCCCCGCCGCGTGGCGTTGCGGAGCGCAATACGTTTTTCGATTTCCTCATCATCGAGCGCCTCGGCCGCGGTGTATCCGTTCGACGGCGCCAATTCAGCCGCGGCGTGGGCCACGCTTGCGCCTTCCTGCTTCGCCGCCAGCAGACCGTGGCGGCGGAGCTTTTCGAAATCGTGATCGGCGATGACCGCGAAGATTCCATCCCAGCGGTCGAGCAAATCAAGTACCGCCGGGCGATCGCCTTCGCGGAGCTCGCCGCGGTCCATGGCCGTATTCTCGGCGGAAACCAAATCGAACACAGCCGCCAGCGCTTCCGCGGTGTTAAGGTTGTTGCCGAGACCGTCTTCAAAAGCGATACGCGCGCGGCTGGCGCGCTTCGCGCTCGAAGGGTTAGTTCCGGCCGGGAAGTGTTCCCGCTCCACGCGATCGCGGAAGTTACGGAGCCGCTCAATCGACCGCTGCGCCTGGTGCAGGCCGTCGAGCGTAAAGTTGAGCGGCTTGTGGAAAGGCACCGAAGCCAGCAGGTAGCGAATGGCCGAGGGCTTGTATCCCTTCTCAATGAGATCGCGCAGCGTATAGAAGTTGCCGAGCGACTTTGACATCTTTTCGCCGTTCACCACCAGGTGCTCGGCGTGCAGCCAGAAGCGGGCGAAGGGCTTGCCCGTGGCGGCTTCGCTCTGCGCGATTTCGTTTTCGTGGTGCGGGAAGATGAGGTCCGCGCCGCCGGAGTGCACGTCGAGCGTTTCGCCGAGGTACTTCATCGCCATCGTGGAGCATTCCAGGTGCCAGCCGGGCCGGCCCGGGCCAAGAGGCGAGTCCCAAAACGGCTCGCCTGGTTTCGCGGCCTTCCACAGCACGAAGTCGCGCACGTCGTCCTTCTCATATTCATCCGCGTCGACGCGCGCCCCGGGGCGGTTGCCGCTGAGGCTGATCTTAGACAGCTTCCCGTAATCCGTGAACTCGGCCACGCGGAAATAGACCGAGCCTGCGCTCCGGTATGCGAAGCCCTTTTGCTCCAGCGTCTCCACCAGCTTCACCATGTCGTCCACGTGGTCGGTGGCTCGCACCATGATTTCTGGCGGCTCCAGGCTGAGCAGATCGCGGTCGGTTTCGAAGGCGCCAATATACTTCTGCGTGTACTCACGCAGGCTCAGCCCGGCGGCTTGCGAGTTGTGGATGGTCTTGTCGTCCACGTCGGTAAGGTTCATCACCTGATTAACCCGGAAGCCGAGATACTTCAGGTACCGCCGCAGAAGGTCCTGGAATACAAACGTGCGATAGTTTCCGATATGAGCGTAGTCGTAAACGGTGGGGCCGCAGGTGTAAATCCGGACCTCGTTGCCATGCAAGGGCTCGAAGTCCTCAATCCCGCGGGTGAGCGTGTTGTAAAGGCGCAAGGACATAGCGAGGCGCGGCGGAGAAAGGACAAAAGGCGATTCTATCGGCGCGCGCGGGAACAAGTCAATCACAACGGGGTTCTGGAGGCAGCGCGGAGTTGTTTTGTGACTCCGTGGCGTTTCCGTGCCGCTCTCTCCATCTTCCCCACCGCCGCGCTCACGGCTCCACCAGCGCCAGCGATTCCTCGATGACGTCATAAACGTATCGAAGCTCGCCGGGCGTGATGGCATAGGGCGGGAGGATATAGACAATATTCCCAAGCGGGCGCAAGAGCACGCCTCGCTCCAGATAGAACGCGCTCAGGCGAGGGCGTATCGACGAAAGATAGCCGGCATCCTCAGCGCGCAGCTCGATGGCCGCCACGGTTCCGATCATTCGCGTCTCGCCTACTGCCGGATGATTGGCGAAGCGCGGAAGCTCGTCGCGATGTACAAGCTCGATCGAGGCGATCCGCTCAAAGACGGGCTCGGTTCGAAAGACCTCCAGGCTTGCAACGGCCGCGGCGCAGGCGATGGGATTCGCGGTGTAGGAATGGCCGTGAAAGAACGTGCGGCGGCGATCCGGAATGCAAAAGCTTTCGTAGACGCGCTCGCTCGACGCGGTCGCCCCCAGCGGCAGGAACCCGCCCGTAATACCCTTCGACAGGCACATCAAATCGGGCTCAACG
>JBOGJW010000416.1:0-12474 GCA_050745245.1 Terriglobia bacterium
GGCTTCGCCTTAGCCCCATTGCAGCGGCGGTGTCCTCACCGCGGGCCCTCTGTCTTCCTACAATCTCAGCGATAGGGGAAATCGCGGCTACAGCTCGCCTTCTGACCATTGTTCTCTCACCTCACCCATCATGCCACAGGCGACCGCGCAGATGGAGACGGGTGAGACAATTTATCGGGATGCGGGGGCTAGGATTGCGAGCGATTGGCCGCGGCGAGCAACCACTCCGAGGGTTTCGCGGCCAGTGCTTGCGACGCCTGCTCATCTCCAACTAAACTAAGACTCACATGAAGCGATCCTACACCGACGAGCACGCGCGCGCCGGCATCGACGCGCCGCTGCCGGAGATCGAGACGTGGCCCAATCAGTATCCCGGCTATGAGATCGAGATTGCCATCCCGGAATTCACCTCAGTATGTCCGAAGACGGGTCTGCCGGATTTCGGCAAGCTCACGCTGACCTACGTCCCGGAGAAGAAGTGCCTGGAGCTGAAGTCGCTCAAGATGTACGTTTACGCGTATCGCAATCGCGGCATCTTTTACGAGAACGTCGTCAACCGGTTTCTGCGCGACGTTGTGACGGCGGCGGCTCCCGCTTGGGCCAGGGTGGTGGGCGAATTCACCCCGCGCGGGGGCTTGCAATCGCGGGTGACGGCCGTCTGGAGCAAAAAGGGCGGGTACGGGGCGGAGCCCCCATGGGCCGGTTCCGCGGCGTCAAAGCGGCGCGCCGCCGCATCTGAGATATGAAAGGGCGCGACAGCTTGCGTGCAGTGGTTCTGTTCAGCGGCGGGCTTGATTCCACCACCGCGCTGGCGATTTCCCAGAAGGATGGTTTCGAGGCGTACGCGCTCACCTTCCGATACGGGCAGCGCCATGAGTGCGAGCTCGACGCCGCGGAGCGAGTCGCGCGCAAAATGGGCGTAGCGGCGCATCGCGTGCTTGAACTCGATTTGCCCTCCCCGGAAGCCTCAGCGCTCACTGGCCGCTTGCCGGTCCCAAAGGGCCGGAGCGTAGAGGAGATGGCGAGCGCTATTCCCGCCACCTACGTCCCGGCGCGCAACACGATCTTCCTTTCCTTCGCGCTGGCTTGGGCCGAGGCGCTGAACGCCTGGGATATTTTTTTGGGCGTGAATGCGCTCGACTACAGCGGGTATCCCGACTGTCGCCCGGAGTATCTCGAGGCGTTCCGGTACTTGGCGGACCGGGCGACGCGCGCGGGGGTGGAGGGCCAGCGCTTCACGATTCACGCCCCGCTCATCAGCATGAGCAAGGCGGAGATCATTCGCACAGGCGTCGCGCTCGGGGTGGATTACTCTCAGACGCACAGTTGCTACGATCCGTCGCCGGAGGGCCTCGCGTGCGGCGAGTGCGATGCCTGCCGTCTGCGGAGGAATGGATTTGCGGCTGCGGGCGTGGACGACCCGACAAGATACGCGGCTCGGGCAATTCGATGAGCTACAAGGTCAAGGAGATTTTCTATTCGCTGCAGGGGGAGGGCGCGCAGACGGGCCGTCCGTCCGTCTTCTGCCGGTTCGCGGGATGCAACCTGTGGTCCGGCCGCGAGCGGGACCGCGCCAAGGCGGTGTGCAATTTCTGCGATACGGATTTTGTGGGCACCGACGGAGACGGCGGCGGGAGTTTTGAATCCGCCGGTGAGCTCGCCTCGGCCGTGTGCGAGACGTGGCAGGGAGCCGAGGCGCCGTTCGTGGTGTGCACGGGCGGCGAGCCGCTGTTGCAGCTTGACGCGCCGCTCCTGCGCGCGTTTCACCAGCGCGGCGCGGAAGTGGCGGTTGAGACCAACGGAACTCGCAGGGCGCCCCGCGGGATTGACTGGATCACCGTAAGCCCCAAGGCTGGCGCGCCGCTTAAGCTTGCTTCAGGCGATGAGTTGAAGCTGGTTTACCCGCAGCCCGGCGCGGCGCCGGAAGCTTTCGAGCGCCTCCGCTTCCGGCACTTCTTCCTGCAGCCGATGGACGGGCCGGAGCGCGAGGGGAACACCCAGGCCGCCCTGGACTACTGCCTGCGCCACCCGCGCTGGCGTTTGAGCCTGCAAACGCATAAGATGCTCGGCATCCGGTAATTCAACTTTCGAATCGCGGAGAGCCCGATGCGAGAACGCGCTTTGCGCAGCGGCGTCATCCCAACATCCATTTCGCTAGGAAATCGCGAGTACAGCGTTGCGATTCTCGTCTGTTTAACTTTTCTGTGTACCGCCATTGCCGCCGCCGCGCCGGCCGGTGCCCCGGAATCCGCGCATCCCGATATCCATCGCCTCATCCACGACATGGCGTATAACGAGATCCAGGCGCGCGAGCGCCCGGCCCACCTTTACAAGCTCAAGCAGCGCGAGTGGACCCCGCAATCCGCCCAGACGAGCTTGGAAATTGAGACGCGCCGTGGCAACGTGAGCCGGCTCATCCGACTGAACGGCCACCCGCCCGCCGAGAAGCAGTGCCAGAAAAATCTTTCGCTGCTCCGCCGCATCCTCAGCGACCCTGCGCTGCAGCAGTCCAGGCTTCGCACTCAGCGGACGGAGATGAGGCGCCGCGCCAGCCTGTTTGTGGCAATGCCCAGGGCGTTTGTCTTTCATTTCGAGGGAATCGAGAAGGACACCGGGTGGGTGAGGCTGAAGTATTCGCCAAACCCGCAGTTTCACCCGGCTACGCGCACCGCCGCCGTGCTTCAGGGATTGGCCGGGACCATGTGGATCGACCCGAAGGCTCAACGGCTGGTCCGCATCAACGGCCGGCTTGTGAGGAGCGTGACGTTTGGCTGGGGCTTTCTGGCCAAGCTCTATCCCGGGGGACATTTCGAGATGGAGCAGTCAAAAGTGGCAGGCGGGAACTGGCATCAGACGTCGCTCGCCGTAAGCCTCCGCGGCACCGAGCTCATCTTCAAAAAGCTTCGCGTGAACTTGAAGGAGACCTTCGCCTCGTTTCAGCCGGTTCCGAACAATATCACCTTGGCCGAGGCCGTCCACGAGCTTGAGCGCGCGCCGGTCCAGTGTGCGAAGCAGTAGCCCGGCGCTCCCTCAATTCAGCACCATCGGCGAGCAGCACGGCGTGCGGACCGGCTTTGGCTCCATCAGCTCGATGCGCGTTCCGTCCGGGTCGAACAGGTTAAGCTGCCACTTCCCGTCGCGGCCGATCTGCGGCTTTCGCGGCTGGTATCCTCGCTTGAGGATCGCCGCATCGGCGCTGGATACGCTGGGCACGCCCAGCGCAAAATGGTGCATCACTCCGAGCGCGCGCGGCGAGGGGTTGTGTACGTTCAGCATGTATTCAAGCCAGTCGTGCCCCTGGGGAACGCGCATGTCCACCCAATCCACTTCCTGGTCCGTCCGGCCTCCGTACCACATTACGTGAAAGTCCAGCAAGCTTTTGTAAAGGCGGTCCTCCTGCGATCGATCCGGAACGGTGACCCCGGCATGAATGATGCGCGTCGAGATACGCCGTTTTGAGAGATGCTTGCCGAGGCCGCGCCCGATGAGAGAGTCCGGCACGTACTGAACAAACTCAATGCGGTGACCCGAGGGATCGGTAAGGCCGAAGCCGATGCTGCCCGCCGCCAGGCGGTGAAGCGCGCCGGGCGCGAAGCCCCCGCCGGCGATGAATCGCCGCAGGGCGCGCGCATCGGTGGTTTCAAATGCGATATCTACCAGCCGGTCCTGCTGCGGCGAGCGCAGCCCGGGATAAATCTCGACGTACTGGTGATCGTTCACCTTGAAGAAGGCCGCGGTGGTTCCGCGCGCGGGGACATCAAAAACCTCGTCAAAGCCCAGAATATTGTGATAGAAATGACGGGCGGCAGCCGCGTTGCTGGTTTGAAAGGCTACGTGCGCAATGCCGGCGATTGCCGGCGGCTGGTTCTGCGGCGCCGCTGTCGCCGGAAATGCGATGGCAATCGCCAGCGCGACGCCCAGCAGAATTCGAAACACATACCACCGAAAATGAATCAGCATACCGGGATTGTGCTGCGAAAGGCCGGATGTGTCAATTGACCCAACCCACATTTATCCGAACGGCGGCGGATTCAGCCGCCGCAGAAAAGGAATCGACAACAATGAAAAAGATTCTACTCGCGCTCGCCGCGCTGATGATCGGCGTACTGCCGCCCCTGGCGGCGCAATCGAAAGATGTGATCGTGCACCCCGAGCAAATCGACACGGTGCTGGTGAATCCCGGCATCGGCATTGAGACGTTTCAGCGCTTCAACGGCGATGCCATCAACTCCGGGCTGACGTGGTCCGAAGCGGGACCGACCACGAAGCTGCAGCCGGCAGCTGGCAAGCAGGATTTTCCGGCAAGCTCTATTTCCTACTGCCGGTGGTTCTGGGAGACGCTCGAGCCCGAGCCCGGAAAGATTCACTGGGACATTATCGACCGCGCTCTCGCCGAAGCGCGCGCGCACCACCAGACGCTTGCCATCCGCCTGATGCCGTATGACGAGCGGCATCCGCTGCCGGAGTGGTACCGCAACTCGGGCGCGCGCCGCGCCAACCTGACGAGCGACCCGGACGGCAAGATCTGGCAGCCGGACTTCAGCGACCCGCTGTATCTGAAGTACTGGGGCGCGGTGGTGACGGCCGCCGGAAAACGCTACGACGGCAATCCGTGGCTTGAGAGCGTCGACATCTCAACGGTGGGTTACTGGGGCGAAGGCTGGAGCAACTATATGCCGGCGTTCAAGTACCAGAAGGCGCTTATCGACCTCTACCTGGGCGCTTTCACGCGCACGCCGCTACTGATGAACTTCGACCAGGCCAGAGCGCTAGCCTATGCCGTCGCGCACGGCGCCGGCTGGCGGCTGGACTGCTGGGGCGATATGGGCGCGCTCAGCGGCGAGGCAAAAAGCGGGCGCTCGCTGATGCTCGACACGTACCCCGAGCAGATCGCGCAAACCGGCATCGAGGACGCCTGGACGCGCAGCCCGGTGTCGCTCGAGACGTGCTGGGTGCCGGGTTTCTGGCTGCAAAAGGGCTGGAACGTGGATTACACCCTGGCCCAGGCGCTGCGCTGGCACACGAGCTACGTCAATATCAAGTCCTCGGCGATTCCGATGCAATGGCAGGGAAAATTCGACGAATTCCAGAAAAAAATGGGCTATCGCTTCGTGCTGCGGCGCCTGCAATATCCTGCAGCGGTCGCCGCCGACGGCATGATGCCCGTCGAGATGTGGTGGCTGAATGCCGGCGACGCGCCCGTCTACCGCAATTACGTGCTGGCGGTAGAGCTTTACTCGGGCGGGCAAAGCGCCGTGATTCGCACTCCGGCCCCGGTGCGGAAATGGCTGCCTGGCGATTCGGTTTTCGATAGCACGCTCTACGTGCCCGCGCGCCTGCCCGCCGGAACTTATCGGTTCCGCGTGGCGCTGCTCGACCCGCGAACCGGCCAGCCCGCCATCCGGCTTGCAATCAAGGGACGCCAGCCGGATGGCTGGTACGACGTAGGCTCGATTGTCATTACGAAGAGCAGTGGCAAGTGACCAGTGGCAAGTGGCAAGAGAGACGGCGCCCACCACCGGAGAATTCACCCTGCGTCGTCTCATTCATCTCCACGGTCGCATCAAAGCCTGTTATGATGGTCTGCTAAATGACCAGCATGATAATAAGCTGGGCGGAGAGGCTCGCGGCCATCAACCGAAGCCAGGAAGTCCTTGCCTTTCAGCGGCTTTTAGAATTACGCTACGATCCCCGATTTAGCAGGTTGCTGAAAAATCCTGTCCAATCGGCGTAGCGGCGATTTTATATCGCCAGTGATCCAGCATTCCCAATGGCCGTATGGCGGCGAAAGCCGCCGGTACGCTTTTTTCAGCAACCCGTTTAAGACTTGGATGAGGTCGAAACATGCGAATTGCCTTTGTTGCATCAGAGTGCGTGCCGTTCTCGAAGACGGGCGGCCTGGCAGACGTGGCAGGCGCTTTGCCGGAAGCGCTTTCCGCGCTGGGCCATCAGGTGGAGATGGTGATCCCGCGCTACCGGACTACCCATCCCGGCGAGGCGCTGCCTGGCGCTTCCGATCTGACCCTGCCGCTGACCTCCGGGTTCCGATTCGCCTCGGTTCAGCGCGGCGACACGATTAAGGGCGTGAAGCATTACCTGGTGGAGTGCCCCGAGTTCTTCGACCGCGAGGGGCTGTACCAATCCAAGGACGGGAAGGATTATCCCGATAATCCCCTGCGCTTCGCGGCGTTCCCGCTGGCGGCCATCGAGTTCCTGAAACGCGGCCCCGCGCCGCCCGACGTGATCCATTGCCATGACTGGCAGACCGCGCTGGCGCCGGTGTACCTGAAAACGCGGTACCGCGACGACCCGTTCTTCTCGCACACCTCGGTGGTACTGACCATCCACAATCTCGGCTACCAGGGGCTTTTTGGTCCTGAAGTCCTCCGCCAAGTTACGCTGGACGAGGGCCTTTTCACAATCGACGGGCTGGAATTCTTCGGCAAGGTGAATTACCTTAAGGGCGGTATTGTCTTTTCGGACTTTATCACCACAGTCAGCCGCAGGTATGCCGCCGAGATTCAGACCACCGAATTCGGCTGTGGGCTCGATGGCGTGCTCAGGTCGCGGGCGGAGCGGCTTCAGGGCATCATGAACGGAGTGGATTACGACGCGTGGAACCCGGCCACGGACAAGCTGATCGCGGCGCGATACACGCCCGAGAACCTGGAAGGCAAGCGAGCCTGCAAGAAGGCGCTGCTCGAGCGTATGGGCGCCACCGACCCGGCGCTCGACCGGCCGGTTATCGGTATCGTCTCGCGTTTCGCCTCGCAAAAGGGGTTTGACCTGATCGCGCACCTCGCCGCGGAGCTCATCCGAATGGATGCTTACGTGGTGGCGCTGGGCACGGGAGAGCCGCAATATGAGCAGCTCTTCCGGGAGTGGGCGGCTGGGTTCCCGGGCAAATTCCTGGTAAAAGTGGCGTACGATAACGGGCTCGCGCACCAGATCGAAGCAGGAGCCGATATTTTCCTAATGCCTTCACGCTATGAGCCATGCGGGCTGAATCAAATCTACAGCCTGAAGTATGGGGCCGTGCCCGTGGTCCGCGCTACCGGCGGCTTGGACGACAGCATTCAGGAGTTTGACGGCGTCAACGGCACCGGCTTCAAGTTCAGCGAGTACTCCGCCCAGGCTCTTCTTGAGGCTTTGGAGCGCGCGCTCACGACGTATCGCCAGCCGGCGCTCTGGCGGCGGCTGATGCAAAATGGCATGAAGCAGGACTTTTCCTGGAGCGCCTCGGCGCGCGCCTATGCCCGCATCTACGAGCAGCTCGCAGCCGCGGCGCCGGGCCGGAACCATGCGGGCCAGCGAGCATCCAATGCAGTAGACGCCTAAAAGCAGGTTGTTCTGAAAGGATTAAAAAATGGCAGGAAATCACCTTGTTGAATTTACGGATCAGAATTTCGAGGAGCAGGTGCTGAAGGCGAGTCAGCCTGTCCTGGTGGACTTCTGGGCGCCGTGGTGTGCGCCGTGCCGGATGATCGCTCCTACCGTGGAAACGGTGGCCGGCGAGTATGCCGGGCGCGCCGTGGTGGGCAAGGTCAACGTGGACGAGAACCAGTCGATTGCCAGCAAGTACAACATCCGGGGCATTCCTACGCTGCTGTTGTTCCGGGATGGCCAGGTGCAGGAGCAGGTGGTGGGCGCAACCTCGAAGGACGCCATCACCAAGATGATTGAAAAGCACCTCGCATGAACCCTCCGGCCGACGGATAGGCACCGCTGCCAGGCTGGCAATTTTTTTACTTGACAACCAGCGTTCTCAGCCGGTAGATTGCCACGGTCGGGTTTTCAGGGGAAGCGGAATGGAGGGGACCATGAAGCTCAAACCTATCTGGCCTGCTCACCGTCGCGGGGGGGGGCAGCGTTGTCTTCGCCGTTTTTCCGCACCACAGTCCACTCTTAGTTCACCTTCGATCATCAGCCGTTTTTTCATTCTCACCTCCCACATTCTGCGCCGGATTGTCTCTTGCCGCGCCGCTTCTTTCTCTGAAAAGCGCCCGCTCTTCTTCCTACAACCTGTTTGCACACTTTCGACAAAGGAGGAGAACGCCGATGCGCATAGTACAGCAGAGCTTGCTTTCTCTTCTGGTGCTGGCGTTGTTGCCGTTGTTTTTAGCCGGAGCTCAAAGCGCCCAAACGCCGTCTGGATTAGCCGGGGCGCTACAGCCGCTGGCCCAGAGCGTTCCGCTGGTCGCCTCTTCCGATGCTCCGGCGGAAGCCGCGCTGGCGCAGTCGCTTCAGGCCGCAGGCGGCGCTCAGGTGCTGGAGACAGTTCAGGACTTCACCGCCACCGGACAGATCACCTATTATTGGGCCGGAAAAGCGGTCCAGGGCTCAGTCACGCTGCGTGGGCGAGGGATCGATCAATTCCGGCTCGATGCTGTGCTACCCCAGGGCACGCGCTCCTGGGCGGTGAGCCACGGCGCCGGGACGCTCGAAAAGCCTGATGGAACGAAATCATCCATCCCCGGCCACAACGCCATCAGCATGGGCTCTCTCACGTTTACCTCTACCTGATGCTCGCTTCGGCCGCTCCCGGAACCACGGTTTCCACCGTCGGCTCAGCGACCGTGAAAGGCATAACTGCAACCCGGATTCGCATACAGCGCCATTACGCCTCTTCCTTCGACCCGAACGGCCTCATCGCACGGCTTACGACCCGAGATTTCTTTGTCGACCCAACCGGCCTGGTTGTGAAAACCGAGGCTATGACCCACCCTATCAAGACCTTCACCGAAAGTCTTCCCGAGGACATTTACTTTTCCGATTATCAGCGCGTAAACGGTATCGCGGTTCCTCTTACGATAACAGAGACCATAAACGGACAGAAGATCTGGACGGTTCAACTGAGCTCGATCCAGTTTAATTCCGGTTTAGGCGACCCGGATTTCTCACTGTAGTTGATGTGCGCAACGCCGGCTCTCGCCGCAGCGAGGCTGCGGCTCTTCCACGACAGTAAGCAAAAGTCGCGGACCCGAAGACGCGGTTCCACGTTCCAGATGCGGAGGGGATCATGAAGAGCGGAAATCTTGCACCAATGGGAAAGAGTACACGGCGCGGTCCGAGAATACTGCTCTTTGCGGTATTTGTCTTCAGCCTTTTCATCATTTCTCAGCGCGGCGAAGCGCAAATCTCCCTACAATGTGAGCTTTAGGAAGCACGCGCTGCGGCTTACAACAGCTACGCGATTGGTCATCCACGCTTTACCACGCCGGTGTCGGTCGAAATGGGCTTCATCAATCTGGCTGATGGGGATCTTCACCTGGAATTCCGAATCGGCTCAACGCCTCAGCGGGGCGCACTCTCGGTTAATTCCGCGCTCATTTACGACAGCCATATCTGGGAGGTGGTGAACAACGGCACCTCAACAAGCTGGCAACCCGTCAATTCCTCACCTGCCGGGTTTTTATCAGGGGGTTGGGGCTTCAGCCAGTCTGCGGAGAAGGCCGCCGGTACGAACGTCGCTACGTCCCTTAACTTCTGCTCCCAATCCGCCTACACGGCTGTTTACGGACCATTTTACGTCTACCAGGCGGACGGAACGCAAAGGGAGTTTCCCATCCAAACTCAGCAGGATTTTGGCTGCGGGAATCAGAACGGTGCGACCGGCACAGCGAACGCTGACGACTCATCCGGCTATTATGAGTCGGTGACGAATTACACTTCTCCCGAGGCCTACCGCAAGAACGGCGATATCATCTACGACAGCGCACAGAGCGGCGCTGGCGAAGACCCCAACGGAAACTATTTTACGGCCGATTCCGGCGGGAATCTTGTTGACACGCTGGGCCGCACCCCGGTAACCGCCACGCCGAACGACCTCATCACCTACTATGACGTCCTGAATGCTCAGGGTACTACCAGCCGCTTTACTGTTACCTGGGAGAACATCAATGTGTCGACAAATTTCGGGGTTTCAGGCGTTACGGAATACTCAGGTGCAATCACGGTTATTCAGAGCATCGCCTTGCCCGATGGCACGAGCTACACCTTCAATTACGATGCCGGTACCGCGGCCGGCCACTACGGCCTGCTGACTTCTATTATGACGATGCGCACCGGCGCAACGGTGAATTATGGCTGGACCAACTTTACCGATTCCTACGGCAATGTGAGCCGATGGGTTAACTCACGCACCTCTGGCGGCGGCACCTGGGCCTATACCCCCTCTGTTGTCACCACCTGCACCTTTGAGCAGGTCGGGTGCCAGCAGACCGTGACCGAAGCCAAGCCGAGCGGCGATCAGACGGTCTACACGTTCACGCTAAATGACGGGATCTGGAACACGGAGACGGACTACTACAGCGGCTCGTCCACGCTGCTGAAAAAGGTTACCACCGCCTTCGACTTTTCCAACAGCTACTGTGGGGGTTCCGTTGCGGCCTACATCCGCCCCACCCAGGTAAACGTTTTCATGTCGAGCGCCAGTGGCACGCCTGAAAGCCAGACGCAATATTCGTACGACGGCATCTACTACGGCAACGTGACGGCGGACAAGGAGTGGAATTACACCACCGGCGGCTTCGGGGCCACGCCCGACCGTGAGACGGATTACACGTACCTGAATACCTCGCCCTATATTGGCGCCAATATCCTAAACCGGGTTACCGACAAGACCGTTTATCAGGCTGGCTTGAAGGTGGCGGAGACGCAGACCACGTATGATTCTAGCGGCCTCACGCCGGTCACCGGAATTACACATCATGATGACACGAACTACGGAACCGGGAACACGGTGCGCGGTAACCCTACGGTCGTCTCGCAATGGGCCAGCGGCTCGGCGTATCTGACCACCACGAATTATTACGATACCACGGGTCAGCTCATCAAAACCACCGACCCGGCAGGAAACAGCGCCACGTTCAGCTACAGCGACAATTTCTATAACGATAACGGCTCGGGTCCGCCGTCGCCGACGACGCCTTCCGCGCCCACGAATGCGTATCTCACTCAAAAGACGTTGCCCGTCTCCGGGACGCTCCATTACGGCTATTATCTGGGCACGGGCCAGCAGGCGCTTTTTACCGATCAGAACGGGCAGACCGCTTATCAGCACTACGTTGATCCGCTCAACCGCGAAACGCAGATCGATTACCCTGATGGCGGCTGGAAGCTGGCGAATTACACCTCGGCCACCCAGACGGATATTTATACCGGCCTTACTTCCACCTCGGCTTCCATAGGCTGCACGGGCTGCCGTCACGATGAGACGGTCGTCGACGGCTTGGGCAGACAGATCACGCAGGAGCTGGTGAGCGACCCGGACGGCACGACCACGGTGAGCACCAGCTACGACACCTCGGGCCGAGTCTCGACCAAAAGCAACCCCTACCGCAGCCTCTCTGATCCCACGTATGGAATTGAGACATACTCCTACGACGGTCTCGACCGCGAGACCAGCGACACCCACGCGGACAACAACGTCGTATACACCTACTACGGCGCCGGCGTCGCGAGCGGCGGCGGAATCGGAACGCAGTTATGCGGCGGCGCGCTCGGCTACCCCACGCTGACCGTCGATGAGGCCGGGCACAAGAACGAAACGTGGACGGACGCCTTTGGCAATACGGTCGAAACCGACGAGCCCGATTCTTCGGGTTCGCTCACCCTTGGAACCTGCTATCAATACGATGCGCTCAATGACCTCACCCAAGTCACGCAGGGCGGCCAGACCCGCACCTACAGCTTCGACGGCCTGGCGCGCGCGACCAGCGAAACCACGCCTGAGGGCGGCACGGTGAACTATTACTTCGCCGCCTCGGGTGGAGGCGCCTGCGCGGGTAATCCGAAGAAGGTCTGCCGCCGCACAGATGCGCGAGGCATCACCACCACCTACGCTTACGACGCGGAGAACCGTCTCAGCTCGAAAACCTATTCCGATTCCACGCCGGCGGCCTACTATTACTACGACGAATCGAGCGTCTCGGTGGCCGGGACGGCCTACACCATCACCAACGGCAAAGGGCGGCTGACCCACACCTCGGCTTACGGCGGAGACTCGCTCACCATTCACAGCTACGACGTGATGGGGCGGATGGTGGATTTCTGGCAATGCACTGCGTATTGGTGCACAACATCGAGCCTCTGGGACCCGCATACCACATACGATCTCGCCGGGGACGTGACAAGCTGGTACCATCCCGACGGCTTCACCATCACCAGCGCCATCTCGAACGCGCAGCGGATCACCGCGATCACCAGCTCGATGGTGACCTCGAACCGCCCCGGAACCTTAACGGCGAGCATCACCTACGCGCCGCAGGGCGAAGTGGCAACTCTCCTCGACTGGTGCACGGGATCAGGGTGCGCGCAGGTGCAGGAAACGTATGATTACAATAATCGCCTCCAGACGGTGCGCATTCAGCTTGGAACCAGCGGCAACACGGCCTCAATCGCCTGCCAGGTGTACAATTACTATGGGAATGTGAACGACCTCACCAGTTGTGCGGTTCCCGAGCAGGGCTCAGG